>NZ_JBZFUN010000003.1:0-253373 GCF_058314555.1 Streptococcus sp. ALY_211
GCTTTGATGACTAGGTATTTCTTTGACTCTATCATAGTTAGTTCTATTTTCCTCATCTTTCTAGTTTACCAGACGGGACATTTTCACATTCGACCTAGCTAAGACATTATCATTTTCGAATGATAGACGTGTCCTAAGAATAGTTTGCCCTCTTGAATATTTAGTAAAATAAGCTATAATGAAAATAAGTGAAATAAAAGGGAGTATATAAAAGTATGAGAGAAAAGAAAGCTAGACTGAGTAAGAGTGAAACCTTCTACCTTATAGCGAGTATTGTATTAGCCATGATGATTGCAGGCTTGTTTTTTATGGTGAGAGGTGAAACCGAAGTAGCACCAGCTAGCTCAACCTTAACATCCTCTCAAACCTTAAGCACGTCATCAAGTGCAGAAAAGGTCAGTAAAAAAGATATCGAAAAAGATTTAAAGGATCTAGAAAACAATCCAAGTAGTAAATCAGCTGAAGCTCTTCAAAAAAAGATCGATACTATTGAAGACAAAAAGCTTAAAAAAGAGATGCAAGGCAAGCTAGACCTAGTGCTGGCAGAGATTGCGGTATCTGATGCAAGTAGCAATCCAACCCAAACGAGTATTCAAGAAGCTCAGGAAGCCATCGATAAGTTAGCATCATCCGATGAGAAGACAGACTTGCAAGGCCAGCTGGATGCCATTAGCGGTGCGGGAAGTACCTCAGATCCAGCAGCCAACTATCAGGGAGAAGTGCCTCAAGAATCTCAAATACCTGTCGAATAGTCCTGCATCTCAATGAAAAATTGTAAAAAAGTGACCAAGATTGGTCACTTTTTTACTCGATTTTAACTCTATTTTATACTTCTTAAAGTAATATTATTATTAGCCCAATTATACTGGTACGAAGTACTGGGGTAACTACTTGGAGTAGATGAAAATTTCAGGTATAATAAATACAATATCCTATGGAAGCCGGAGAAACGTAATGTCTAATTACCGCCGTCGTAGTCGTCAGACTCAGAAAAAAAGAAATTTTAGTACACATTTCTTTATCAACTGTTTACTGTTTGTCATCTTTACCATGATCTCTGCCATCACTATTTATACAATATTCAAGTATAAATTCTTGGCTGTTAACTTTCTCAATATCATTATCACCCTATTTTTAGTCTTAATAGTGTGTCTGACAGGCTATCTCCTATTGAAAAATAAGAGACCAACTTTGAATAGTTTTTTGTTGGTCATTTTTACTGGTATAGTAGCAACTGCGTTTTTAGGCATGAACTCTCTAGTAGGCTTTGTTGGCAATTTGAATAATTCAGCAAAATACTCTGAGGTGACCATGCAAGTAGTAGCCCTAAAGGGCAGCGGTATTGATAGTCTGGATGATATTAAGGAGGCTGAAGCTCCTATTCAGACAGATGGGACCAATATTGATGAGTTTGCTAAGCAGATTAAGACAGATACCAATAAAAATCTAACAATGACGCATGTAGATTCTTATGCCAAAGGCTATGAACATCTGACAGATGGATCTGCTAAGGCCATTGTTCTAAATAGCGCCTATGCCGAACTTCTCAAAGAACAAGATAAAAATTACAAAGATAAGATCAAGGTTATCTATGAAGCCAAGGTTCAAACAGCAACAGCAGTAGATACCCAACAACTTAAAGGAGATTCCTTCAATATCTATGTATCTGGTATTGATACCTATGGTCCCATCAACTCAGTTTCACGATCAGATGTCAATATCATTATGTCTGTCAATCTCAAGACCAATAAAGTTTTGCTGACCACCACACCTCGTGATGCTTACGTGACGATTCCAGACGGCGGTCAAAATCAAAAAGATAAGCTGACGCATGCTGGTCTCTATGGCGTTGAAACGTCCATGAAAACCTTAGCTAATCTCTATGATACAGACATTGACTACTATGCTCGCCTCAATTTCACTTCTTTTATCAAACTAGTCGATGTGATTGGAGGTATTGAAGTCTATAATGATCAAGCCTTTACCGCTCATACTGATAAGGACTATACATTTGAAAAAGGCAATGTTAAGCTAGACTCTAAAGGAGCTCTCGCCTTTGTCCGTGAGCGTTATAGCCTAGAAAATGGAGACAATGATCGTGGTAAAAACCAAGAAAAGGTTATTTCTGCTATCATCAATAAATTAGCCAGCGTTGACTCAGCCTTTAATGCGGGTACCATTGTTGAAAATCTGCAGGATTCCATTCAGACCAATATGCCTGTTCAAGATATTATGACCATTGCCAACAATCAGCTGGGTTCAGGAACAAAATTTCAAGTGGACTCTCAAGCAGTGACAGGTACAGGCTCCACAGGAAAACTACAGTCCTTTGCTATGCCTAATGCTTCCCTCTACATGATGGAGCTGGATCAAAACAGCCTTTCCTCTGCTAAATCAAAGATTACCGATGTTTTAGGAGGTAAATAAAGGTGATTGATGTTCATTCACATATTGTCTTTGATGTCGATGATGGTCCAGATACATTGGAGGAGAGTCTGGCGCTTATTGCAGAGAGCTATCGACAAGGTGTCCGAACCATTGTATCAACCTCTCACCGCCGAAAAGGAATGTTTGAGACCCCAGAGGAGATTATCAGAGCCAATTTTAAAACAGTTGAGAAAGCAGCCTTAGAGCGCTTTCCTGATCTGAAGCTCTATTTCGGCGGAGAGCTCTACTATACTGAGGACCTCCGACAAAAATTAGAAGATGGGGAGGTTCCTACCATGGCTGGAACACGCTATGCCTTGATAGAGTTCAGCCTAACAACTCCCTGGCGTGATATCCATACTGCCTTGACCAAGGTGCTCTTGCTAGGAATTACTCCGATTGTGGCTCATATCGAACGTTACAATGCCTTAGAAAAGAGAGAAGATCGCGTTCAGGAATTGCTGGACATGGGCTGCCTGACACAGGTCAATAGTAATCATGTGCTCAAACCAAAATGGTGGGCAGATCCAGAAAAGCAATTTAAAATTCGTGGTCGCTATTTTTTGGAAAAGAACCTCATCACCTGTATCTCCAGCGATATGCATAATCTAGATAAGCGACCTCCCTATATGGCACAGGCCTATGCAGAAGTCGAAAAAAATTATGGATCGACTAGAGCTCAAGTCCTCTTTCACGACAATATGTCTGCCCTACTAAAGGACTTAACAAATTAAAGGAGTTTTTATGAATTTAAAAGACAATGATGCATCGTTTGAGATTGATGTATTCGGACTAATACGTAAGCTGTGGGAACGCAAATTTTTCATTATTTTTATTGCCCTCTTATTCGGCTTCATTGCCCTCTTTGCCAGTGCCTTTATTCTTCCCAAAGAATATACGGCTTCAACACGTGTTTATGTTGTTAATAATAACAAACAAAACGAGTCGACCGTCAATTATCAGGATATTCAAGCAGGAACTTATTTGGTCAATGACTATAAAGAAATCATTCGGTCTCAAGATGTCCTAGATGAAGTGATTAGCGAGCAGCATTTAGATATGAGTGCAGAAGAGTTAGCAGACCGCATCACTGTTGATGTACCGACAGATACACGTTTGATTACGATTTCCCTCAAGGATCACAATCCCCAAGAGTCTAGCCGCTTGGCCAATGCTGTTCGTGACGTTGCCATCAAAAAAATAAAAGAGGTGACCAAGGTTGACGATGTCACTGTTGCACAGATGGCAAAAGTTCCTGATGCACCGACCTCACCAAACATCAAACGCAACCTTGTTATCGCCGTCTTTGCAGGAGCCTTCCTGACGATCCTTGTCTTGATTGTATTTGAAGTGCTAGACGATCGCATTAAATCTGGAGATGATGTTGAAAAAATGCTTGATCGTACCCTTCTTGGTGTTGTCCCTGTTGTATCAGATCTATAAGGAGAAAACATGGCCTATTTAGAATTAACGAGTAAAAAAGAAAAATTAATCGATGCAGCAGAAGAGTACTATAACTCTATTCGTGCCAATATCCAATTTAGCGGTAGTCAGATCAAGGTGATCACCCTGACATCTGTTCAACCTCAAGAAGGAAAATCAACCACAAGCTCAAGTCTAGCGGTATCTTTTGCACGTGCTGGCTACAAAACCCTCCTCATTGATGCAGATACCCGTAATTCGGTGATGTTTGGTTCTTTTAAGCCAGACGGGCCTGTAAAGGGACTGACTGATTTTCTAACGGGTTACTCAAACTTGCAAGAGACCATCAGCCGTACAAGTGTCAAAAACTTATCTATGATCCCAGCTGGACAAGTTCCTCCCAATCCCACAGCGCTTTTCCAAAGCGAAAACTTCAAACGAATGATTGCAGCTGTAAAAGAGAACTATGATTACATTCTCATTGATACCCCTCCTATTGGAAAGGTCGTTGATGCTGCCATTATTGCCCAAGAGTGTGATGCCTCAATTCTTGTCACTGAGGCTGGTGCTATCCGCGCTCGCTTCGTGAAAAAAGCCATCGAGCAGATGGAAAAAAGCGGCTCACAATTTCTTGGTGTGATTTTAAACAAGGTTGATGAACGCTCTGAAAACTATGGCGGCTACGGTAACTATGGTAGCTACGGAGATTACGGCCAAAGCTGAGCAGCAGATGATTAAGCTATTCTTAGCTTCTATAGAAAAAATAAGGGCAGTGTCCTTTATTTTTTTGTGCTTAAAGACTTTCCGCCCTCCTATTTTTTGATATAATGAGTGACAATAAAAGATGCCAAGGCATCGAGATAAGGAGATCTAATATGGAGCGTGCGATATTTGCAGGAGGATGTTTTTGGTGTATGGTGGCTCCCTTTGAAGAGCTAGAAGGGATTTTATCTGTCCGATCTGGCTACACGGGTGGTCATGTTGAAAACCCATCTTATGAAGACGTCAAAGCGCATAAGACGGGGCATACTGAGGCTGTCGAGATTATTTTCGATGGGACTCAAGTATCCTACAACGATTTGGTAGAGCTCTATTGGGCTCAGACTGATCCGACGGATGCCTTTGGACAGTTTGAAGACCGAGGAGACAACTATCGTCCGGTAATCTTTTATACAACGCAGGAGCAAAAAGAGATTGCTGAAGCATCTAAGGCTAGACTAGCAGCATCAGGGCGCTTTAGCGATCCGATTGTTACCTCGATCGAGCCAGCCCAGCCTTTTTATTTGGCTGAGGATTATCACCAAGAATTTTATAAGAAAAATCCTGAGCGTTACGCCGAATCGAGCAGAATTCGCCATGAGTTTTTGGAGGCCAACTGGAAGTGAGAAAATCATTTTATACCTGGCTTATGACCCAGCGAAATCCCAAATCAAAGGAGCCTGTAGCTCTCCTAGCGGATCTAATTTTTGAGGAGTCCACCTTTCCCAAACATACAGATAATTTTGAGGAAATCAGCCGCTATCTGGAAGACCAAGCAAGTTTTAGCTTTAATCTTAGTGACTTTGACCGCATTTGGGAGGATTATTTAGCGCATTGATACTTGCAGCGACAAAAATCGATAACTGAAATAGCGATGCCGATTTTGTTGCCTAGGACTGTTGCATCAGTCTGGTAAATTGATAGCAAGGACTAGAGAGCCTGAGATTTTGTCTCAGGCTCTTTTGTATCAGCGCTGGCGCGTGATTTTTCATATGAAATAAGGTATAATGTGACTTAATAATCATAGTGAAAAGAGGTCCCGTATTTGCAAGAGCATTCTGTTGACATCAAGCTAGATCATCCTGATGATGCCATGTCTTTATTTGGAAGTAATGAACGTCATCTCAAGCTCATTGAAGAAAATACTGGTGTTGTCATCCATGCTGGAACGGAATGGATTCAGATACTTGCTGATAGTGAGGAAGCGCTCGAGCTAGCAAGGCTGACCATACAAGCCCTTCTGATACTAGTGGGAAGAGGCATGTTGATCAATACCTCAGATGTTGTGACAGCTTTAACCATGGCCCAAAATGATGAGATTGATAAGTTTGTCGCCCTCTATGAGGAAGAGATCATTAAAGACAATTATGGTAAACCAATCCGTGTCAAGACACTGGGGCAAAAGGTTTATATAGACAGTGTCAAAACACATGACGTAGTCTTTGGTATTGGACCCGCTGGGACTGGTAAGACCTTCTTGGCAGTCACCTTAGCTGTCACAGCACTCAAGCGAGGGCAGGTTAAGCGAATCATTCTGACACGCCCGGCTGTTGAGGCAGGTGAGAGTTTAGGATTCTTACCAGGAGATCTGAAGGAAAAGGTAGATCCTTATTTGCGTCCTGTCTATGATGCCCTGTATCAAATTCTTGGTAAGGAGCAAACCAGTCGTCTTATGGAGCGTGATATTATTGAGATTGCGCCTTTAGCTTATATGCGTGGCCGTACCCTAGATGATGCCTTTGTTATTCTCGATGAGGCTCAAAATACGACTGTTATGCAGATGAAGATGTTTCTAACCCGGCTAGGTTTCAACTCTAAGATGATTGTCAATGGAGATACCAGCCAGATCGACCTTCCCCATCGTGCTAAGTCAGGATTGATTGATGCCACTGAAAAATTGAAAGGTATTAGCCAGATAGACTTTGTCTATTTCTCAGCTAAGGATGTCGTCCGCCACCCAGTCGTCGCAGAAATTATCAATGCCTATGAGGCCCCAAGTGCAGGCAATACCGATGCAAGTGCCGAAAATGTATAAGACTAAAATCAAATCACATACTAAAAATTTATTAATTAAGAGATGTCGTTAAATAAGCAGTAGTTCCTTATGCTGCTAAAGTGATGATGAACGATACAGGAGTTACTTGTTATAGTCAACAGGACTTATAACAACAGCTTATTAGTTAAATCCTGAATAATACTAACGAGTCTGGGCTTTTGTCTCAGGCTCGATTTTTATACCTATCTTGAGGACGGTTGCTTATCGCTACTGTTGAGAAAGTAACAATCACAGCCTGAGCCATGACACGACTCAATCGTGCGAGGAGACAATCCTTCTAGGGTCTTAGGCTATTAATCTCTTTTTATGCTATAATAAAGATTGAAAAGATGGGGATAAAGCAATGTATATTGAAATGACTGACGAGACCAAAGAAGTCTCACAAGAACTGATGAGTAAGATTACGGACATGCTAAACTTTGCAGCACAGAAATTGGGCAAGGACAATAAGGAAATGGCTCTTACTTTTGTGGATAATAGCACTATCCATAAAATCAATCTAGAGTACCGTGGGATGGATCGTCCAACTGATGTTGTCAGCCTAGAGTATAAGCCTGAGATACCAGTCCTCTTTTCTGAGGAAGACTTGGCTATGGATCCGGATTTGGCTGATATGATGGAAGACTATGATGCTTATATAGGAGAGCTATTCATATCAGTAGATAAGGCTCATGAGCAAGCAGAGGACTATGGTCACAGCTTTGAGCGTGAGATGGGCTTCTTAGCTGTACACGGCTTTCTTCACATTAATGGCTATGACCACTATACTCCCGAGGAAGAAAAAGAAATGTTCACCCTACAGGAAGAGATTTTGACAGCTTATGGACTTACGAGAGACTAATTCCCCTAAAAAATGGAAAAATAGAACCCTGACGTCGAGTTTGGAATTTGCCTTAACTGGGATAGTGACAGCTTTTAAAGAAGAGCGCAATATGCAAAAGCATGCGGTCTCAGCAGTACTAGCTATCCTAGCAGGTCTGATTTTTAGAATCTCAGCGATCGAATGGCTGTTTTTACTATCAGCTATCTTTTTGGTCATCACCTTTGAGACGATCAACTCTGCTATAGAAAATGTTGTGGACTTAGCCAGTAATTACCACTTTTCTATGTTGGCTAAAAATGCTAAGGACATGGCAGCAGGTGCTGTTTTAATGATCTCAGCCTATGCGGTAGTGACAGGAATGATTATTTTTATTCCAAAAATTTGGGAATTTCTATTTCATTGATAAAAAATGACAAGATGAATAGTCTTAGAAAGGGCTGAGTACTAGCTTGAGCTAGACTCGATAATAATATGTTTAAATCAGGATTTGTTGCCATTTTAGGGCGACCAAATGTTGGGAAGTCCACCTTCCTAAATCAAGTCATGGGGCAAAAGATTGCCATCATGAGCGATAAAGCACAGACAACCCGCAATAAAATTATGGGAATCTACACTACAGAAAATGAGCAGATTGTCTTTATTGATACGCCGGGGATTCATAAGCCAAAGACCGCCCTTGGTGATTTCATGGTCGAGTCAGCTTATTCGACTTTACGTGAAGTAGAGACGGTCCTCTTTATGGTACCAGCTGACGAAGAGCGAGGCAAAGGAGATAACATGATTATGGAGCGGCTCAAAGCAGCCAACATCCCCGTAATCCTAGTGATCAATAAGATTGATAAGGTCCATCCTGACCAGCTTCTGGAAAAGATTGATGACTTCCGGTCCCAGATGACTTTCAAGGAAGTTGTACCGATTTCTGCCCTTCAGGGCAATAATGTGGATACCCTTTTGAACCTTCTCAAAGATAATTTAGAAGAAGGCTTCCAATATTTTCCAGAAGATCAGATTACCGATCATCCAGAGCGATTCTTGGTCTCTGAGATGATTCGTGAGAAGATACTGACCTTGACTGAGCAAGAAGTTCCGCACTCAGTTGCCGTGGTCATTGAGTCTATGAAGCGTGATGAAGAGAACGACAAAATCCATATTCGTGCGACTATTATGGTTGAGCGTGATAGTCAAAAAGGGATTATCATTGGTAAGCAAGGCGCCATGCTAAAGAAAATTGGCAAGATGGCCAGACGTGATATTGAAATCATGCTAGGAGACAAGGTCTATCTCGAGACCTGGGTTAAGGTCAAGAAAAATTGGCGGGATAAAAAGCTAGACTTGGCTGACTTTGGTTATAACAAAAAAGAATACTAATCATAAGGAGAGTTTGGACCTTGGCTTCCAGACTCTTATTTTGAAGGGAGAATGCTATGCCTGAGTTACCTGAAGTGGAGACTGTTAGACGGGGGCTAGAGCGTCTGCTTGTTGGACGGACATTCCTATCTGCTGACTTTAAGATTCCAAAGATGATCAAGACTGATCCTGATCAGTTGAGGCTAGAGTTACCCGGACAAGTATTACTGGCCATGCGCAGGCGAGGGAAGTACCTAATCTTTGATTTTGGTTCCTACCTATTGATCTCCCACTTGCGTATGGAGGGCAAGTATCTGCTCTTTTACGATCAGGTTCCAGCTAATAAGCACTTTCATGCCTTCTTTAGACTGGATAATGGTGCGACTTTAGTTTATCAAGATGTTCGTAAGTTTGGTACCTTTGACTGGTTGGTCAAAAATCAGGAAGACGCCTATTTTTTAGGCAAGAAATTAGGTCCTGAGCCCCAGCAAGCTGTCTTCAAACTAGCCCCTTTTGAGCGTGGGATATTAGCGTCTTCAAAGCCTATCAAGTCCCTGTTACTCGATCAACGACTGGTCGCTGGACTGGGAAATATTTATGCTGATGAGGTGCTATGGGCAGCTAGAGTGCATCCAGAATCCCCTGCTAAGAGTCTCAAAAAAGCCCAGATCAAGAGACTCCACGATGAGATTATTAGGATTTTAGACTTAGCTATCAAAAAAGGTGGATCGACCATTAGAACCTATCGCAATGCTCTTGGTGAAGATGGCACCATGCAGGAAGAACTGCAGGCTTATGGCAGGGCAGACGCCCCCTGCCCGCGTTGTGGAAGGCCCATCGTAAAGATTAAAGTAGGGGGACGGGGCAGTCACTACTGTCCTAAATGTCAGAAAAAATGAGTAAAATTATTGGAATAACAGGCGGTATTGCCTCTGGGAAATCAAGGGTAAGTGCTTATATTCGTCAAGCAGGCTATGAGGTAATCGATGCTGATCAAGTCGTCCATGAGCTGCAGGCAAAGGGCGGTATTCTCTATCAAGCTCTAGTTTTTACCTTTGGAACAGCTATCTTGCAAGCAGACGGTCAACTGGATCGCCCTAAACTCTCAGAGATGATTTTCTCAAGTCCAGCGAATCAAGAGAAGTCTGCCAAGCTTCAAAATAAGATTATCCGTGAGGAGTTAGCTAAACGAAGAGATCGCTTGTCCGAAACCCAAGCTATCTTTTTTATGGATATTCCCCTCCTGTTTGAGTTAGAGTTTGATAGCTGGTTTGATGAGATTTGGCTGGTTAGCTTGGAGCCCGATAAGCAGATCGAGCGCTTAATGGAACGAGATAACCTCACGAAAACTCAAGCCCTAGAGCGCCTGGCAGCGCAGATGCCGTTAGAACAAAAACGTAAACGCTCTCACAAAATTATTGATAATAATGCCAGTTTAGAAAGGACCTACGCCCAGCTAGATCAGTTGTTGGAGAAAATCTAGAAAGCCTGGCTAGGGCCCTGGCACAACATGTGCTATAATATGGACGAAGTGTTTAAGAAAGAAGATGATGACCTATTAGTAAGACCATTAATTGGCGACAAAATTTAAGAGTAGCTTGGTTTGGCAACTTTCTGACAGGAGCCAGCTTTTCTTTGGTCATGCCCTTTATGTCCCTGTTTGTAGAGCAGCTGGGGGCGAAACCAGGTATGGTTGAATTATATGCTGGTTTGTCTGTTTCCTTATCAGCCCTCGCCTCAGCTCTTGTTGCCCCCATTTGGGGGAAGCTAGCTGATCGCTACGGCCGAAAACCCATGATGATCCGAGCCAGCCTAGTCATGGCCTTTACCATGGGCGGGCTGGCTTTTGTCCCCAATGTCTTTTGGCTATTGCTGATGCGTCTGCTCAATGGTATGTTTGCTGGCTATGTCCCTAATTCCACAGCTCTTATCGCCAGCCAAGCACCACAGAAAAAATTAGGCTATGCGCTTGGAACCCTAGCTACAGGGGTAACTGCAGGGACCCTAATTGGACCTCTGTTAGGAGGCTACTTTGCAGATTTATTAGGGATTCGTAATCTCTTCTTATTTGTGGGGGTTCTCCTGATTATCCTGAATGTCATGACCATTTTTCTGGTCAAAGAAGATTTCAAACCTGTCCACAAGAATCAAGAACTTGCCACTAGGGAACTATTGAGACAAGTAAAGGATGGCCAGGTTTTATTGGGACTCTTTGTAACCAGCATGATTATTCAGATTTCCGCCCAGTCCATTGCCCCTATATTGGCGCTTTATATCAGACATCTCGGCCAAAAGGAAAACTTATTATTTGTATCAGGTTTAATCGTGTCAGCTATGGGTTTCTCCAGTATGCTATCGAGTTCTTTTCTGGGGAAGATTGGCGATCGTATCGGTAATCACCGCCTCTTACTCTTAGCCCTGTTTTACAGTTTTTGTATGTATTTGTCCTTTGCTCAGGCCAAGACACCCTTGCAGTTGGGGCTTTTACGCTTTATGTACGGCTTTGGGACAGGAGCCCTTATGCCTAGTGTCAACTCCCTGCTCACCAAGATTTCTCCCAAAGAAGGCTTATCACGGATCTTTAGCTATAATCAGATGTTCACGAATATCGGACAGGTGGTAGGTCCTTTTATCGGATCCAGTGTTGCAGCAGGACTAGGTTACTTCTGGGTTTTTTATATCACTGCCCTGATTGTTTTCATCAATTTTAGTTGGAGCTTTATCAACTTTAGACAGTATTTGAAGGTTAAGGAAATAGAGTGAGGATAAAGATACATTTAAAGTGTAGTTCTTGTGGTAACAAAAACTACCTGACCAGTAAAAATAAGACAAGCCATCCAGAAAAAATTCAGGTGCCCAAGTACTGCCCTAAAGAGCGAAAAGTGACCCTGCACCTTGAATCTTGAGAGGTATTATGGTAAACTACCTAAGACTATAGTGGAGGAAAAGCGATGTACAACATTTTACTAACTGCTTTGCTAGTTATATCTGTGGTTTTAATTATTGCTATTTTTATGCAGCCTCAGAAAAATCCAAGCAGCAATGTATTTGATAACAGCGGTTCAGAAGCTTTGTTTGAACGCTCAAAAGCGCGTGGGTTCGAGGCCTTTATGGAGCGCTTTACAGCCATCATGATCTTCTTGTGGTTGTTGGATGCCCTAGTTCTTGCTATCCTATCAAGTAAGTAATCACAAAAAAGAGCCCGGCCCAGTCAGGCTCCTTTTTTTGATAAGGATTTGTCGATCCTGAGTTTTTTAAAAGTAGGGATCGATCCAATCGTCACTACCAAAGCGAGCTAAAAGTTATAGTATCCTTACCAAATTGATGAGATATACTTCCTCCCTAAAATAAGAAAGAGTACCATGAAAAACAAAATAATTGAGTATTTAAAAGAAGCTGGAAAGTCTAGCGTTAATGAACTGGCTCAAGCTTTAAATATGGCAGGAGCCGACCACTTTCCAGAGTTGATTAAGATGCTCTCCAAGTTAGAGAGTCAGGGACAATTGCGCTTTCACAAAGATGGATCGGTCGGTCTATGTAGAAGCGAATCCCAAAGCAAAAAGGAAATAACCGTCCAAGGTATATTTCGGGCGAATAAGAATGGCTTTGGTTTCCTCCATGTCAGTGATGATGAAGAGGACATGTTCATCGGTCGTAATGATGTAGGTCATGCTATTGATGGGGATACTGTAGAGGTTGTTATCAAAAAGCCTGCAGATCGCCTGAAAGGTACTGCTGCGGAGGCTCGGGTAGTAGATATTGTCGACCGTGCTATCAAGACAGTAGTCGGTAAATTTACCCTGGATGATGAACATCCGCAGTATGCAGGCTACATCACGTCTAAAAATCAAAAAATCACCCAAAAAATTTATATCAAAAAAGAACCTCTTGCCCTTGATGGCTCTGAGGTTGTTAAGGTGGCTATTGATAGATACCCAACCCGTCATCACGATTATTTTATCGCTCACGTCCTTGACATCATTGGCCATCAGGATGACGCTGGTATTGATGTCCTTGAGGTATTGGAATCGATGGACATTGTCTCGGACTTTCCGGAGGAGGTCATGGCTGAGGCTGCAGCGATTCCAGAGGCACCTTCACAGACTGATATGGAAGGCAGACTCGATTTGCGAGATGAGATTACCTTCACCATTGATGGCAAGGAAGCTAAGGACCTAGATGATGCTGTCCACATCAAAAAGCTACCTAATGGGAACTATGAATTAGGGGTCCACATTGCTGATGTATCCTACTATGTCACCGAAGGTTCGGCTTTGGATCAGGAAGCTATAGCCCGGGGGACATCGGTCTATGTGACGGATCGTGTCGTTCCTATGCTGCCAGAACGTCTGTCAAATGGTATCTGCTCTCTTAATCCTAATGTGGACCGCTTAACCCAGTCAGCCATTATGGAGATCAATCCTCAAGGGCGTGTGCTCAAACATACCATTACTCAGACAGTCATTAAGACAACCTTTCGGATGACCTACTCGGATGTCAATGAAATGTTGGCAGGCAACCAAGCCGTCATTGAGCAATTTAAGCCCATTATGGATTCTGTGAGCTATATGGCTGAGCTTCATAAAATCTTAGTAGACATGCGCCAACGCAGAGGTGCCTTGGATTTTGACCGTCCAGAGCCTCGCATTTTAGTCGATGACAAGGGGCAGCCGACAGATATCGTCTTGCGTGACCGTGGTATTGCTGAACGGATGATTGAGTCCTTCATGCTAGCAGCCAATGAGTGTGTGGCGGAGCACTTTGCCAAAGCGGATCTTCCTTTTATCTACCGTATCCATGAGACACCAAAGGCAGAAAAATTGCAGAAGTTTATGGACTATGCTTCGCTTTTTGGGATACCTATCTATGGAACAGCAACCAGTCTCAGCCAAAAATCGCTTCAGGAATTTATGGATAAGATCAAGGGAGAATCAGGCTATGATGTCATGTCTCTGATGTTACTGCGTTCTATGCAGCAAGCTCGCTATTCTGAGCATAATCATGGTCACTACGGCCTAGCTGCTGAGTACTATACGCATTTTACCAGTCCTATTCGCCGTTATCCTGATCTCTTGGTCCATCGTATGGTCCGTGAATATGGCCAACTGACCCAAGAGAAAAAAGAGCACTTTGAAGAGGTTATCCCAGAATTGGCGACATCGTCTTCTGCCTTGGAGCGCCGTGCTATAGAGGCTGAACGTACCGTTGAGGCCATGAAAAAGGCTGAATACATGGAAGACCAGGTGGGACAAGAGTTTGATGCTATTATTGCCAGTGTGGTCAAATTTGGTCTTTTTGTCGAGTTGCCAAACTCTATCGAGGGGCTCGTCCATATCACCAGCCTTCCTGAGTTTTACCATTATCATGAACGGACCATGAGTCTTCAGGGAGAACGGACGGGTAAGGTGTTCCGTATCGGTCAGCCTATCCGTGTTCGCCTGAGTAGGGCTGATAAAGAAACAGGCGATATTGATTTTGAATACCTGCCAAGTGACTTTGATATTGTAGAAAAAGTAGACCACCAAGCCCGTCGTGCCCGTGAAGAAAAGGCTCGTGAATTCCGTAGTAATCGTTATGGATCCAAGCGTCGTCGCAATGATCGAGGGTCTGGTGATAAGGATAAAAAGACCAATAAGCCTCGATTTGATGACCACAAAACCTCTAAGAAAAAACCAGATAAGCGCAAAAATCAAAACCGTCCCCACAATGATCATAAAGGTCGTGAAAATGGACGGCGTCGTAAGAAAAAACGCTAAGATTAGAGAGGATGATGGATAGTTATGGCTAAAAATAGCCCAGACAGCAAGGCCTTGGCGCAAAATAAAAAAGGTAGGCATGATTACACCATCGTCGACACGATTGAAGCTGGTGTAGTTTTGACAGGAACTGAGATTAAATCTGTTCGGGCCTCTCGGATTCAGCTAAAAGATGGCTATGCTCAATTAAAAAATGGGGAAGCCTGGCTGGTTAATGTCCACATTGCGCCCTTTGAGCAGGGAAATATTTGGAACCAAGACCCAGAGCGCACCCGTAAGCTCCTTTTAAAAAAACGTGAAATCACTCGCCTGGAGCAGGAGTTAAAAGGAAGCGGCATGACCCTGATCCCTTTAAAAGTTTATATCAAGAGGGGCTTTGCCAAGATTCTCTTAGGCTTAGCCAAAGGGAAACACGATTATGATAAGCGAGAAACCATCAAGCGCCGAGACCAAGAGCGTGATATTAAGCGCGTCATGAAGAATTTTAATCACTAAAACCCCAATTCCTTTCCATAAGGAATTGGGGTTTTTTTAATGGAATTCAGAGATGATCATCAGTAGAATATTGACATTGGATTGTCTGATGAGATTATTTTTAAAATATCCTTAGTAAAGTCTCAATTCATTGACATCATACTCGACAGATGGGTCATAAGAATTGTGTCTGAGGGTGACATTTTTAACATCGTCAATCGTTTGGGTACCAGCCAGTTGCATGACCATTTTGAGTTCATCATTGAGTTTTTCAAAGACTTGTTGGACACCGATACTGCCGCCGAGAGCCAGTCCATAGATAGCAGGACGGCCCAGAGCAACTAGATCAGCACCAGAAGCCAGCGCCTTGAAGATATGCTGACCACGACGGATACCAGAGTCAAAGACGATAGGAACACGCTTATCAACAGCCTCAGCGACTTCTTGGAGAGAGTCGAAGGCAGCAGGTCCACCATCGAGCTGGCGCCCACCATGATTGGTTACCCAGATACCAGAAGCACCGGCACTGAGGGCGATCTCGACATCTTCCTTGGACTGTGGTCCCTTGACATAGACAGGCAGTCCAGAATACTGGGCGATAAACTCAACATCCTTAGGAGATAGCGCTTGTTTAGCTGACTTATAGACATAGTCCATAGTTTTACCAGCACCGTCAGGTAAATATTCCTGAACGATTGGCATACCAATCGGAAAGACAAAGCCGTTTCTAGCATCAGTCTCCCTATTGCCACCGACAGTAGCATCAGCCGTTAGGACAATGGCCTTTATGCCTTGAGCCTTGACACGATCCATGATATGACGATTGATGTCATTATCTTTTGAAAAGTAAAATTGGAACCAATGTGGTGTACCCTGTAATGCCTCAGTAATCTCAGGAAGATCTGTCGAAGAATAGGAGGAAGTCGTATAGAGGGAGCCAAAGGCATGTACTCCCTTGGCAGAGGCGACTTCTCCTTGAACATTGGCTAACTTATGTGCAGCAACCGGAGCCATAATCAAGGGTGACGATAGATTATCGCCATCAAATACAGTCTCCGTAGAAGGATTTTCCACGCCACGCAAGGTGTGAGGTACAATCAATTTATGGTTGAATGAGCGAATATTTTCATGCAGGGTGAAGGTATCCCCCGCACCGGATGCAATATAACCAAAGGCTCCTTTTGGAATAACCTTTTGAGCCATTTTTTCCAAATCAAAGGCATTGATAAAATCGATAGGCCCTTGTGCACTGCTTGTATAGAATGCCATAACTGACACCTCCTAAATCATAATCAGATAGAAATTTTCACGTTTACAAGAAAACGTTTACAAAACCTATTCAAAGAGATTATAGCATGCTTGTGAAATTGACACAAGCACTAGCTTACAAATTTCTTATCGTAATGAAGAAAGCCTATTAGTCCGGCATGTGAATGCTATAAAAAGCGGAGTAATTTTTTGACGCACATGCAAAAAAGCAGTAAACTAACTTCACTATATAAAGAAAAGAGGTAGGCATATGACACAAGATAATGCACAAGACCTGCGTCAGCGTATTGGTGACCTCTCTTATGAAGTCACGCAAAATGCAGCAACAGAGCGTGCCTTTACAGGTGAATATGATGAGTTCTTTGAAAAAGGGATCTACGTCGATATTGTGAGCGGTGAGCCTTTGTTTGCATCAACGGATAAATACGATTCTGGCTGTGGTTGGCCAGCCTTTACAAAACCTATCGAAAATCGTATGGTAACAAGCCACGAAGATCTTTCTTATGGTATGCGACGTATTGAGGTGCGCAGCCGTGAGGCTAACTCTCATCTCGGTCATGTCTTTAATGATGGGCCAGTAGATCGTGGAGGTCTACGCTACTGCATCAACTCTGCAGCCCTCAAGTTTATTCCCTATGAGGATATGGAGCAAGAAGGCTACGGCGATTATAAAGCTATTGTCGAGTAAGACTAGAAAGGGTGTATGACGATGAAAACAATTTATCTAGCTGGTGGCTGTTTCTGGGGTGTTGAAGGTTACTTTGACCTGCTTGATGGCGTCCTTAGCACCCGTGTTGGTTATGCCAACGGACAATCAGAGGTAACGTCCTACGAATTGATCGATGCTACTGATCATGCTGAAACAGTAGCCGTGACTTATGATCCTGAGCGTATCAGTCTAAGTGAGCTTTTGCAGCACTATTTTCGTGTGATTGATCCCTTCTCAATCAACCGTCAAGGTAATGACATCGGTCGTCAATACCGCACCGGTATCTACTATGTAGATGAGGAAGATCGTACCGTTGCTCTGGCTATGATGGATCAAGTTAGTCGTGAGCATGGAGGCCGTTCTCTAGCTGTTGAGCTTGAGCCCTTACGCCATTTCTTAGATGCTGAGGAGTATCATCAAGATTACCTCAAGAAAAATCCCAACGGCTATTGCCATATTGACTTAAATCTGGCAAAGGTACCGCTGACAGATCCAACGGCCAGCTAAGAGCGATAAAGATTACAAGAAAAGAGAGAGGGACAGCAACCAATCATGTTAAGAAGTTTGATTGTCTTTGCTCGACCCGTGCCTAGCAGATAAAATGGACCAAATAAATAAGGCTGAGAACTTTTGTCTCAGCCTATTTTTTACTAAAAATTAGCTACCAATTTTCTATCATTAATCTTCGAAGAATTGGCTCAAGCGGATGACTTCAGTTTTATAGCCATCTGGATCTTGAACAAAGTAAAACATATTTTCTTTACCAGGAAGCCCCTTGATATCAGTGACTGTATAACCGGCTTGAACATGCTTATCATGATAGGCTTCCAGATCATCAACGCCAACAGCGATATGACCGTAGCCATCACCAAGGTCATAACCTGGGTGACCATAGTTGTAAGTCAATTCAAGCTCATAGCTTTCATCACCTTCGAGAGCTAAATAAACGATAGTAAATTCATGCTCTGGGAAGTCCATACGACGAACTTCTTTGAAGTCAAAAGCTTCAGTGTAAAATTTGATAGATGCGTCTAAATCTTTGACACGAATACAAGTATGTAAAAATTTCATGAGAAATCCTTTCTAAAAAATACTGAGTGGAACCAGCAGTCCCATAAGACTAGCAGGGGTTAGAAAAAAGAACATCCTTGTCACCTGCTTGACCTGCCTGCTAAAGACATGTAGTCTTTAGTCTCTAGTCTAGCCAAGTGATAACCTCTTCACGTCGTTTACGACGGCGAGGGTGCTTAGGATCCTTTAGACGATAGCCAAAGGATACCATGCTGGCGATCCCTTCTTGATTCGGATTGATGAGCTTGTGCCTGGCTAGAAGAGCATTGACCTCCTTGTAGTTGAACCCTTCTATAGGACAAGAGTCAATCCCCATCAGGGCAGCTGTAGTCATCATATTACCCAAGGCGATGTAGGTTTGCTTGGCTGTCCAGTCAAAGAGCGCGCGTGGATCATCTGCTATCTCCATGTCTCTAGTCTGGAAATCCTTATAAAGAGAGAGGCGGCTCTCTACCTCATCACCTTCAGTAAAACCACGGCGAATCAGACTATCACGCATGGCTTGACTGTCGTAACGCGCCTGCCGTTCAGCTAGGAGCAAAACAAAATGACTGGCTGTGTCCAGTTGCGAACCAGCTCCCCAGGCAATAGGTTTAAGCTCTGGAGCTAGCTCTCTGATATGCTGGCGATCCAAGACAATAAAGCGCCAACCTTCAAGCCCAACCGATGATGGACTGAGCCAAGCAGTGTCTAGAATGGTTTCCATATCTGTCCGAGAAATTTCTTGATCCTTGTATACACGAACAGCGACACGATGATCAAAAGCTTCTCGAATCTGTGATTTGACGGAATCTAATACCATGTGAGACCTCCTTTTCTTAACCCTTGTTATCATATCATTTTCTAAAATACCTGCCAATAATTTAAGACTAATGTGCTAAGATAGAATAAGAGGCTAAAGCATGACTAGGCTATTTGTCTTAGAGATAGGTAGCATCTAGGTAAGACCAGCTCTAATTGAGCACTATTGACTGTTAGAGTGTTTTTCTCCTACCAGAGGTAAGAGCCTCTCAAGTCACTGTTAATATGAAAAGTGTACAGTTTACTGCTGTCAGCTCGATCGGTGCCACCTACCATTTTTGTAGGAGTCAGAGCTAAATAAGTTGTCAAAAAAGAAGGAGGATTATGCAAAATCAGCGCAAGGAGTTTGGTTATTTATCCAGCTCCATATTAAAAAATGTCTTTTTAGGAATTTTAGTAGGTCTGTTGGGTGGCTTTTGCGTGAGTCTATTTCGTCTTTTGATCGAGGTCATATTTGATCATATCCAAGAGATTTATCATCTCTCCCACCAGTTTCCTTGGTTACTGGCAGGATTGTTCACTCTCTACCTGGTTTATACGCTGGTTTCTGGTCGCTTGATGAGCGAAGAACCAGATATCAAGGGATCAGGAATTCCACAGGTTGAAGCGGAGCTCAAGGGGCTCATGCATCAGAACTGGTGGTCTATCTTATGGCGGAAATTTTTAGTCGGTGTCTTTGGCATTTCCAGCGGCTTGATGTTGGGACGTGAAGGTCCTAGTATTCAGGTCGGTGCTGTGATGGGCAAGGGAATAGCCCAATGGCTCAAGCTCAGTAAAATCGAAGAGCGAACCCTGATTGCTAGCGGTGCTGCTGCAGGAGTATCGGCAGCCTTCAATGCCCCAATTGCTGGCCTTCTTTTTGTCGTTGAAGAGGTCTATCATCATTTCTCCAGTCGAGTTTGGATAACAGCCTTGTCTGCTAGTCTGACGGCTAATATTGTATCGATGCGTGTCTTTGGACAGACACCTGTCTTAGCCATGTCATCAGATCTGCCCCTGCCCCCTCTCTCTAATTATCTCATTTTCCTTCTGATGGGGATTCTACTTGGGATTCTAGCCTACCACTATGAGTGGGTCGTCTTGAGAATTACCTTCTGGTATCAAAAGCTAGGCCAGCTCCTACATCTAAAGAGCCGCTATCATAGTATTCTCGCCTTTATAGCCATTTTACCTTTAGGCTATCTAGCTCCCCAGCTCTTAGGCGGAGGTAATGGCTTTATCACCTCATTGGCGACTACATCTAGTTCCTTATTTTTACTCCTAGCTTGGTTTGTCATTCGTTTTATTTATAGTATGGTCAGCTATGGATCAGGCCTACCTGGAGGCATTTTTCTACCTATCTTGACCCTGGGAGCCTGTCTAGGAGCCTTGATGGGCAAGGGGACGCTTCTTCTTGGATGGAGTGATTCTGCTAGTTACCCCCTCTTTATTATTTTGGGAATGAGTGCCTACTTTGGCGCCATTTCCAAGGCTCCTTTGACAGCTATGATTCTGGTCTGTGAAATGGTAGGAGATTTACGCCAGCTCATGGCCTTAGGGACAGTAACTCTAGCGGCCTACATCGTCATGGATCTCATGGGCGGTGTGCCTGTTTACGAGGCTATGCTAGAAAATTTACTAGCTGGCGCCAAGGCCAAGATAGAAGATTCAGATCTGACCTGGATAGAGATTCCTGTAACGGAGCGAATAGCTGGAAAGGCCATCTATCAACTCGATCTCCCTAAAGAAGTATTGATTACGAGTCAGCGTGAAAACGGCAAGTCTCATATCGTCTCAGGCAGTACCCAGCTCATTCTAGGCAACACGATTAATGTCGTTATGCCAGAGGACAAGATTGATCAGGTCAGGGATCTCTTATTGGGTAAGTGAGCATAGGACAGTTGATGAGAACTGAATAATTCTATAGGTTCTGGGAAGAATTTTCCAGAACCTTTTGCCTTAGAATCTGCTACAATACTTAAAGAAAAACTAAAAACGTTTTCAATGAAAATAGCCTATGAAAACCTTTACAAATCGGGGGGGGGCTGTAGTATACTGACTTCTAGGAGACTTATATATGGAAAAAAGTGAAAAAGAAATTTTTAAGAGAAGGTTCTACTACCTTAAACAAAAAGAGCACCTCATCAAGCATTATCAGACAGAATTGGAGGAGCATAAGGCGTTTACCAACCGTTTATCCTACCTTTCAAACGAGCTATTAGAAGCAGTCCGTGACTTTTCTCTTAGGCTCATTCCAGAAATTAAGAGGCGACAAGATGTAGAGTTTGCCAATAATCTAAAGTTTTCTTGGGAATCGCTAAAGACGGCTCATAAGGCAGCACATAAAGCTCAAAATGATGTTTGCACTCTGGAAGGCAAGCTAGCTCATGATATGGAACGTGTCAATCAGCTCATAGATAAACTCATTCAGAAATCAGGTTACAGCCAATCCCAGCTGATTGCTATCTATGACGAGTTAGCAGCAGAGTTACAAGCAAAAGGAGATAGCTATGGCAAGGAAGCGTAGAAATAGAAGTTGGGGAATTATTTCTTTAATCGCTATTTTATTTCTAGTAGTTGCTGGGTGGAAAGGATTTAAGTATATGGAATATAATAAGGAAGCTAGTCTTTATCAGAGAGGATTTAGACTCTTAGAGGAACAAATTGGAACTTATATAAAAGAAAACTATTCTGGAATAAAAACAGTAGAATTTACAGATATTGTAAGTTACCCAGATTCATACACTTTTGTTCGAGTTATTATCACCGATGAACAAGGACATCGATGTGAGCTTGATAAAAGTGTCAATGGTCATTTTGGTACAGATGATGATATTTATGGACTGCAATACGATGGAGTTGGGAACCCAGTAGTTATCTTAAAAGATATTGATCGTCAAATAGAAATAGATGTCTCGAATGACTTAACACTACCTGAAAATGCAAAATTACAATCGTCTTCAACTATAGATAGTAGTATGGAAAGCCTCATCGACAATCATTCTTTAACAGGTGTGAGAAAAAGTAAAAAGGGAAGTCCGTTGATGAAGATTGACTATAATTTAACATATAAAGGAGATGTAGGCTATGACTATGACAGATGAGCAAATACAAGATGTTCAAAATAAAACTAGACCATTAGTTGAAGGAGACGTGAAAAATAATGAAGAAATACTATCAGGTGAAAAACCACTTAAAGTTGATGGACAATATTATAAGGTAATAAATTCTACAAATAATACTCCGATACCTGTTGAAGGAAAATCAGATAAAGAAAATAATAATACACAGGCTATTGCAGTAGCTCCCTGTGATGCTAATGGAAATAATGTTGATTATGATAATGTCACAATTACTGTTGGAGGTACACAAACTACAAACTATGATTCTGCTTCGAATGCTGCTAGTGCAACACAGGGATTGACAAAGCAAACTGATGAAGTTAGAGCCTTTTATAAAGATACGAAAAGGATAGCTAAAGATCATGGAGGAGAGGTCACAGCAATTTCAGGTCATAGCCAAGCAGGACCGGCTGTAGCAAAAGTAGGAGCAGAAAATAAAATTGATAAGGTTGTTAATTTTCAGCCGTGGGCAAGTAAAGCAGCAGCTGAAGATTTTAGCAAAGATGAGTTAGATTATTTAAATAAAAATTGCCATGTATATTCCGATGACGGAAAATCTATTACAAAGTTTGATTTAAATGGAGGTGCGATTGGCTATGGAAAAGTTTTTACTGTCGAGGGTACTAGCCATAAGATAGATTTTTTTCATATCAAAGGTAATGGATTAGATGTAAAATATTATGAAAAATTAAATATATTCTGCTCAGGAATGACTGAGGAGCAAGTCAAAAAAATTGCCAAAGCCAAAGCAAAAGTAGGCGGTACTGTTGAAAATTATATGAGATATTATAAACAACATTATGGTTCCTATGCTAAAACTAGCAATTTAAAAAATACTAAGAACATAACACTGGAATCTGCTGTCGTGAATCGCTTAGATAAAGATGGTCAGTATGGGAATTTACAGGATATGGTAAGACGCTTTAGCTCAGCTAAGGGAGGTCAGCGGATTTTACTTCGGAAAGCCCTGCTCCTTCTAGGTGCTATAAGTCTGTCAAGTGAAGTGGCAGATCTCGCTAGTAAGATTCAGGACTTGATGGAAGAGTCTCGCAATGACATTAAAGAGTTGGTAGAGCGTACGCAGATGAAAGCCTTTAGTATAGCAGAAGAGCTATCAGATGGAGAAGTTGAAGCCTTGCTAGCTGAGATAGAGTTTAATCGTGTTTGGAATGAAGGGATTGCTTCTGAAAACGAGGCAGAAGCTAAGACATTTACCAATAGAGTTGAGAGTCTTAGTGGTCAGATTAAATCTGCGGGTGAAGCGATTGAAAACGCTGATTTGGGTCAAGCTGATGAAATCGAGGGACTCAGCTCTGGTGCGCTAGACTTGTTATAAAATAGATGAAGGAGGAAAATAAGTGAAAGCAGAAGATATTGATGCGCTCAAAAAAGCTCTAAAAGAGATGAAAAAAGCCCAAGAAAGAGCCATGATTAGAGCTTTGGTAGCGGCAGCACAAAGTAAAATTGCAAGTATAGGCTCAGACCTCCAAAGTGAGCTAGATAGCCTATCTTCAGAATTAAAATCTCAAACGGTCTCTAAAATTATGTCAACGATTGAGCCAGCTCTAGAAGGTCTTTCAGCTGATGCAGCTATCAATCAAGCACAGTCACTCTCTGAACCTCATTTTAATAACCCAGTTCAAGCTTAAGGAGGTTAGATATGGATAGGAAAGAGCGTGAACGATTAGAGGATGATCACTTTGCTAGGATGAGGGAATTCGATGAGATGGAGTGGGAGCTCTACGACCTTCGACAGGATAGCCGACATTTTTTTGAAGAAAAACAGGCTATCTTTCAAGAGATACAAATGCAGGCTCCTAACATCAATCTCATTGGTTACTTAGCAGAAGTAGAGGATAGACATGACGACTTTATCAGACAGATCCGCTTTAAAGAAGATGATCTTGAGGAAGCCCGTCTTAGAGAAAAAATAGACTTTGATAAACGTCTAGAGGAATAGTCAGTTAGGCTATCATAAAAGCCACTCAAGGAAAATTCTTGAGTGGATTGTTTTTTTCTGTGAATGCTTCACAGATTTTTCTTTGCTTACGGCTGACTTTCTCATCATAACTCGACATAGTGAAGTTCTTTAGGTGTAAAGGTAAAGGGTTGGAAGCTGTTTTTACCAACGCTGCCACAATCCTCAATACGGACTCCAGCCTTACCAGGCACATAGATACCTGGCTCTATCGAGAAGCACATCCCTTCTTGGAGGATGAGATCGCTGCTTGCTGAAATAGACGGATACTCATGGACTTCAATGCCGATTCCGTGTCCTAAGCGATGATTGAAGTATGGGCCATATCCAGCCTTTTCAATAACCTGACGAGCTGCTGCATCAACCTCACTAGCGAGGACGCCTGGCTTGATCATATCTTGAGCAGTGAGCTGGGCTTCTAAACAGACCTTATAGATCTCTTCTTTGATAGGATCAGGTTTACCAATAGCCACAGTTCGTGTCATATCAGAAGCATAGCCCTCATACATAACACCAAGATCAAAGAGAAGAAAATCATTATTCTGGACGACATTGGTACCTGGGACACCGTGGGGATTGGCAGCATTGCTGCCTGAAAGAACCAAGGTGTCAAAACTCATCTGACTGATCCCTTTCTTTTTGAGTTCGTACTCGATAGTGGCAATCAAATCCATCTCGGTTACCCCTTGCCTAATGGCATCGATACCTACCCTTATAGCATAGTCAGCATAGACTCCAGATAAGAGGAGTTTTTGGATCTCATCTGGGCTCTTTATCAAGCGCATCTGGTTGATAAAAGGAGAGATATCAGAAAAGTGCCCCAGAAAGATAGACTGAAGACCGTGGGATTTAGTGAGATTGAGGTGGTCAAACTCTGTAAAAATGATATGATCTTCCAATCGAGGTAACCCCTCGCTCATTTTTTTCCAAGGATTCTCCGCATCATCATAGCCAATAACAGTAAAGCTAACAACGCTCCTAGCCCTAGCAACCTCTAAGGCAGGTACAAAGAGGACAGGCTCAAGATCACTATAGACAAAGAGAAAGAGCTGCCGCTCATGAGGATCACAATCAAATCCGGTTAAATAATTAATCGTCACAGGATTTGATAGGATAGCCAAGCGAGCCTCATTGGCGATAAGGTAATCTTGTAACTGATTTAATGCTGACATAGGAAACCTCTTTTCATAACGTGATTGATCCAGTCTATTCTTTCAAAATACTCCAAAAAAATCAAGGTTTAGATAGAAAAAGCACAAGGATGGTCAGATTAAGATGGTTTCTGATTTTATCAAAAAAAATTGAAAGTGTTTACAAAATGTGTTAATATACATTTGAAAGCGTTATTTTCATATAAGAAGGGAGATTCCCATGAATACAGATGAAACGATTACGATCTATGATGTTGCCCGTGAAGCAGGTGTCTCTATGGCTACGGTCAGTCGTGTGGTTAACGGTAATAAAAATGTCAAAGAAAATACCCGTCAGAAGGTCTTGGCTGTGATTGAACGCCTAGACTATCGTCCCAATGCTGTCGCTCGCGGGCTAGCCAGTAAAAAGACCACGACTGTCGGTGTTGTCATTCCCAATATTGCTAATAGCTATTTTTCTATCCTAGCAAAAGGGATCGATGACATTGCAACCATGTATAAGTACAATATTGTCCTAGCTTCTAGTGATGAGGATGGTGACAATGAAGTGGCCGTGATCAATGCGCTTTTTGCCAAGCAAGTTGACGGTATTATTTTTATGGGGCACCATTTGACGGACAAGGTCCGCCTTGAATTTTCACGCTCACGAACGCCCGTTGTTCTGGCAGGAACAGTTGATTTGGATCAGCAGTTTCCAAGTGTGACGATCGATGATCGCTTAGCGACCAAAGATGTTGTTGAAGAACTTGCCCAACGCCATGCAGCCATTGCCTTTGTTTCTGGTCCCTTGATCGATGATATCAATGGTAAGGTGCGACTTAAAGGCTATAAAGAGGGCTTGGCAGACAAGGGTCTAACCTATAGCGAAGGACTAATTTTTGAGGTTAAGTCCAACTATGATGAAGGCTTTGCCTTAGCTGAGCGTGTGATCAATTCTGGAGCAACAGCAGCTTATGTGGGAGATGACGAGTTGGCAGCAGGTCTACTCAATGGTCTCTTTGCAGCTGGAAAGTCTGTCCCAGAAGATTTTGAGATTATCACCAGCAACGACTCCCCTATCGTCAAGTTTACTCGCCCCAACTTGAGCTCGATCAACCAACCAATCTATGATTTAGGTGCTGTCAGTATGAGAATGCTGACTAAAATCATGAATAAGGAAGACTTAGATGAGCATCATATCATCCTTAATCATGGTATTACCAAACGCAGCTCCAGTCTCTAATACTAATAAGTGTCCTGTGATGAGGCACTTTTTTGTTTGACTCACTTTTATAGCTTACGAGTGCGTATTTTTAGCATGAAGTCATGAATTTTCTAGTAAAATAAGCTATAATAAAAACATGACAGAGCAAAAATTAAAGGTAAATATGTTAAGTTCGAGTGAAAAAGTTCCTGGTCAAGGGGTATCAGGTGCTTATCGTGAGCTGGTTAGCCTCTTGAAAAGAGAGGCTCAAGATCAGCTCGAAGTCACAGAAAATTTACCTATTAAGGCAGATATTACCCATTATCATACCATTGATTTAAATTACTATTTAGCGAGCTTTCGGAGAAAACGCAGTGGACGCAACATCGGTTATGTCCACTTTTTGCCGGATACACTTGATGGGAGCTTAAAGATTCCTAAGCTTTTCCATGGCATCGTCAGCCGCTATGTAACTAGTTTTTACAATCGTATGGACCACTTAGTGGTTGTCAACCCAAGCTTTATTCAAGATTTGGTAGACTTTGGTATTCCTAGAGAAAAAATCACCTATATTCCTAACTTTGTCAACAAGGAGAAGTGGTACCCTCTGAGTGAAGCGGAGCGGACTAGCTATCGGCAAGAACAAGGCTGGGACGATCGCTTTGTCGTCCTAGGTGCCGGTCAGGTGCAAAAGCGAAAAGGAATTGATGATTTTTTGGCGCTGGCCAAAGAGCATCCAGACCATTTATTTGTGTGGGCAGGTGGTTTTTCCTTTGGGGGCATCACAGATGGCTATGAGGCCTATAAAAAAATCATGGCTAATCCCCCTCATAATGTCCGCTTTCCAGGGATTGTCAGTCCCAAGGAAATGCGCCAGCTCTACGGAAGTGCAGATTTATTTATCCTACCTAGTTATAAGGAGCTCTTTCCTATGACCATATTGGAGGCTGCCAGTTGTGGTGTTCCTATCATGCTGAGAGATTTGGAGCTTTATCATGATATTTTAGAAGGCATGTACTACCCAGCCAAGGATGTAGAGGAAATGAGTCAGGGCTTAGTCCAGTTGACCTCAGATCATTCGGGTCTTGCAGACCTGCAAGCATCAGCCAAAATTATTTCTCAGACCTATTCGCAAGAGAGGCTTCTAGAGACTTGGTTGTCCTTTTATAAAGAACAAGCGCAGGCTGGCAGGCAGAAAAAATAAACAGGATTGAAAAAGATGAGAATTGGATTATTCACAGATACCTATTTTCCCCAAATTTCAGGAGTCGGAACCAGCACGGCAACGCTCAAATCTGTTCTTGAGGAGATGGGGCATGACGTTTACATATTTACAGCAACAGATAAGGGACTTAAGCGAGATGAAGATCCAACCATTATCCGTCTTCCTAGCGTACCTTTTGTCTCTTTTTCTGACCGCCGTGTGGTTTATCGTGGTCTAGTAACCACTTACAAGATTGCTAAGGATCTGGACTTGGACATCATCCATACGCAGACAGAGTTTAGCTTGGGCTTATTAGGAAAATGGGTAGGGGCCGCCCTGCGCATTCCAGTAGTTCATACCTACCATACTCAGTATGAAGATTATGTGGATTACATTGCTAATGGTAAATTGATTCGTCCCAGCATGGTCAAATATATCGTCCGAGGATTTTTAAGTGACCTAGATGGTGTGGTTTGTACCAGCCGCATTGTTCTCAATTTATTGGAGGACTACGGTATAAAGATTCCTAAACGAATTATTTCTACAGGCATTCCCTTAGAAAACTATGATAGTCAGTTGGTGTCGCAAGAGCAAGTGGCCCAATTAAGGGCAGATTTGGGGATAGCTCCCGATGACAAGGTGCTCCTTAGCCTATCTCGGATATCCTCTGAAAAAAATATCCAAGCCGTTTTAGCTGCTATGCCAAGAGTATTGGTCCACAATCCTCATGTTAAGCTGGTTGTTGTTGGCGATGGTCCCTACTTAGAGACACTTAAGGAGCAGGTCGAGGATTTATCCATCAGTGACGCAGTGATTTTTACTGGAATGATCGCTCATGAAGAAACAGCGGTCTACTATAAAGCGGCAGATTTCTTTATTTCTGCCTCAACCAGTGAAACACAAGGGCTGACCTATATTGAGAGTCTAGCTATGGGGACGCCGATCATTGCCCATGGCAATCCCTACCTTGATGATCTGATCACTAATCGGATGTTTGGCCATCTTTTCTATCAAGAGCAAGATCTTCCTGAGGCGATTCTGGAAGCTATAGCTAGGACGCCAGAGATGACACCGGTACAGCTGGAGAAGAAGCGCTACGAGGTTTCAGATAAGCATTTTGGGCAATCGATCTATGAATTTTACCTAGATATCCTGATTTCCTACCAGAGCAAGCGACCGAGCAAGGTATCGTTGACGATTGAAGGCAGTGCGACAGATCGTACCCTTCGTCTTGCTAAATCGGCAGTTATCCTACCAACCAAGGCAGTCAAGACAACTGTCAGTACCTCACGGAAAGTTGTCAAGGCTCCAGCAAAACTGGTTAAATCTATTTGGGATTTCTTGGACTAGACCTACTAAGTAATAAGACGTCAAAATTTAAGTGGAAACGATGCTGGCTAAGCTGTTTTACGCAGTTACCCTTGCTATTTTTTACCAGATTGATATAATATTAGGCGAAGATATGTTTTCTGCGGTTGATTTTTTACAGAGAGTACTTGCTTGGTGGAAAAGTACAGATCTAGCAGGAAATACTCCTTCCTAGATTTTATGCAAACATAAAAGGGTGGTCCCCTTATCACCAAACATGAGGTTCATGACTTTTTGTCGTGAATAAATGAAGGTGGAACCACGTTGCGACGTCCTTTGAGGATGTCGTATTTTTTATGTTTATATTTTGACAGTTACCTTGGGTGATTACGCAGCAATCTGATAGTCTGTTTCAAAGCCTTGCGTCATAATAGTCTCTTGGGAGCGACGAAGTCGGTTGCTTGCGTGCCGACCACTTAAGGCAGCTGTAATAAAAAAGAATTTTATAAAAGGAGACAATAATGATTAAAATTACTTTTCCAGATGGCGCCGTGCGTGACTTTGAATCTGGCGTGACAACTTTTGAAATTGCACAATCAATCAGCACTTCTCTGGCTAAAAAAGCTTTAGCTGGTAAATTTAACGGTAAGTTGATTGATACGAATCGTGCGATTACTGAGGATGGTGCGATTGAAATCGTAACCCCTGACCATGAGGATGCTCTTGCCATCCTGCGTCACTCAGCTGCTCACCTCTTTGCTCAAGCAGCACGCCGCCTCTTCCCAGATATTCATTTGGGTGTTGGCCCAGCTATCGAAGATGGCTTCTACTATGATACGGATAATAAAGACGGTCAAATCTCAAATGAAGACCTGCCTCGTATCGAAGAAGAAATGAAGAAGATCGTCAAAGAAAACTTCCCATCTATTCGTGAAGAAGTGACAAAAGATCAGGCGCGTGAAATCTTTAAAAACGATCCTTACAAGCTAGAACTAATCGAAGAACATTCTGAAGACGAAGGTGGGCTGACTATCTACCGTCAAGGGGAATACGTTGACCTCTGCCGTGGACCACATGTGCCTTCAACTGGACGCATCCAGGTTTTTCATCTGCTCAACGTAGCAGGAGCCTATTGGAGAGGTAACAGCGACAATGCCATGATGCAGCGAATTTACGGGACAGCTTGGTTTGACAAGAAAGATCTAAAGGCTTATCTCAAACGCTTGGAAGAAGCTAAAGAGCGGGATCACCGTAAGCTTGGTAAAGAGCTTGATCTCTTTATGATTTCTCAAGAAGTTGGACAAGGTTTACCTTTCTGGCTGCCAAATGGAGCAACAATCCGTCGTATCTTAGAGCGCTATATCACCGATAAAGAATTGGCAGCTGGCTATCAGCATGTCTACACACCACCAGTAGCATCTGTTGATCTCTATAAGACTTCAGGACACTGGGAACACTACCGTGAGGACATGTTCCCGACCATGGATATGGGCGACGGGGAAGAATTTGTTTTACGGCCAATGAACTGTCCGCACCACATCCAGGTTTATAAGAATCATGTGCGCTCCTATCGTGAATTACCGATTCGTATTGCTGAGCTTGGTATGATGCACCGTTACGAAAAATCTGGTGCCCTTACAGGCCTGCAGCGGGTACGGGAAATGACCCTCAACGATGGTCATACCTTCGTTGCCCCAGAACAAATCCAAGAAGAGTTCCAAAAAACCTTGCAGCTGATTATCGATGTCTATGAAGATTTCAATCTGACGGACTACCGTTTCCGCCTATCCTACCGTGATCCTAAGGATACCCACAAGTATTATGATAATGACGAAATGTGGGAAAATGCCCAAGCTATGCTTAAAGCGGCTATGGATGATATGGAGCTAGATTACTTTGAAGCAGAAGGAGAAGCTGCCTTCTACGGTCCTAAATTGGATATTCAGGTCAAAACTGCCCTTGGTAATGAAGAAACCCTCTCAACTATCCAGTTGGACTTCCTCTTGCCAGAGCGCTTTGATCTCAAATATACAGGTGCTGATGGCGAAGAACACCGCCCTGTCATGATCCATCGTGGAGTCATCTCTACTATGGAGCGCTTTACTGCTATCTTGATTGAGACTTACAAGGGTGCCTTCCCAACCTGGTTAGCACCGCAACAAGTTACTGTAATCCCAATTTCCAATGAAGCACATGCAGACTATGCTTGGGAAGTAGCAAAGACTTTGCGTGACCGTGGTATCCGTGTTGAAGTAGATGAGCGCAATGAAAAAATGCAGTATAAGATTCGTCAAAGTCAAACGCAAAAAGTTCCCTACCAATTGATTGTGGGAGACAAGGAAATGGCCGACAAATCTGTCAATGTTCGTCGCTACGGCAGCAAGCAGACCCATACCGAAGCTTTGGATGAATTTGTTGAAAACATCTTAGCGGATATTGCAAGAAAATCACGTCCAGAATAACCCCAAGACTTTGAGTGACTAATATGAGCAAGCTACCTTTGAAACAAAGTGTTTGAAGGTAGTTTTTTCGTTATCCTCAAAATGGTTTCTCATGATATAATAGTGGCGTCAAACTAGGATAAGAAAGGATTTTCGATGAAGTACAATCAACTAGGACATACAGATATGAAGATCAGCGAGGTTAGCCTAGGAACTTGGGCTCTTGGAGGAGATTGGGGTAATGTTGCCGAAGAGACATCCCTCAAAGCTCTCCATCATGCTGTGGATTCTGGGGTCAATTTTTTTGATACAGCAGATGTATATGGCAGTGGTCGCAGTGAGGAGATCATCGGCCAAGTATTAAAAGAACGTTCGGAAACAATCTATGTTGCAACTAAGTTCGGCCGTCGTGACAACTTTGCGGATCTTGCAAATTTCACCTATGACAAGGTGAAAAGCTACTGTGAGGATAGCCTAAGCCGCTTAGGAGTAGAAGCCATTGACCTTTACCAGATTCACTGCGCTAGTACAGAAGTTTTAGAAGATCAAGGGGTCTTTGCTGTTTTAGAGGATCTCAAAAAAGAAGGAAAAATTCGCTATTATGGAGTCAGTGTTGAGACTGATGCCCAAGGTCTTTTTGTCCTTGAAAACACCAAGGCCAGCAGCCTCCAGGTTATTGTCAATATCTTGCGTCAAAAACCAGTCGACCAGATGATTGCCCAGGCAGCTAAGCAAAATGTCGGCATCCTAGCCCGGGTACCGCTTGCTAGCGGTCTTTTGACAGGAAAATACAATAAAGACAGTCAATTCCCAGCCAATGACCACCGTAACTTTAATCGAGATGGTGCCGCCTTTAATGTCGGTGAGACCTTTGGCGGACTTCCCTTTGACAAGGCTATTGAGCTAGTAGACAAGCTAGCATGGATCAAGGAAGGCCGTAACAGTATGGCAGATGCAGCCCTGAAATGGATCCTGCAACAAAAAGGGATAACAGCTGTTATCCCAGGCTTTAAATCTATCCAGCAGATTGACACTAACCTTCAAGCCGCAGCTACCAAACCCTTTAGCCAAGAGGAGCTAGATCGTTTATCGACTTTCTATTGGCAAGAAGTCCACGATTTTATCCGTGGAGATTATTAAAGTGACAAGTTTTATTGTAACAACCAGCCTGAGACAAAATCCTAATCTGGTGGTTCAAGCCAAACGACTAGCTTGTGAGCAGAGGGCTATCTATATTGAGCGCCGGAAGTTATCACTAAGTAAGTTGATTAGCAATTATGGCCCAGCCTTGATTGTTTACCAAGATAAGTTGCTTTTTGTTCATACAGATGGAGCTCAGCTGTATTTTCACCCAGATACAGCCATGCTGAGAATGAAAGCCCCGCACGATCCCTTACTTGATCTCCTAGGGAAAGCCCCCCTGACGATTTTAGATACAACGATGGGGTTGGCTAGTGATAGTCTCCTTATGGCTAGCGCTGGTCATCAGGTGACAGCTCTAGAAGCTAGTCCCTTGATTCACTTGATCATTAGCCATGGGCTCAAGCATTTTGTTTCTGGCAATAAGCGATTAGATCAAGCAATGCGCTCACTAACATCCTATAACCAAGAAGCACTTGATTACATGATGACCCAGCCTGCCCAGTCAGTAGATGTAGTTTATGCTGATCCTATGTTTTCAAGCAGTATTCAGGAATCCCAGAATTTAGAAGGAATAAGGCCACTGGCTAAAGGAAACAGCCTCACTCCAGACTTTATCAAACAGGCTAGACGTCTAGCCAGAAAAGCGGTTATTATCAAAGCTCACTTTAAAGACACCATCTTTGAAGACTATGGTTTTGACCGTCAGGTGCGAAAAAATCAAAAATTCCATTATGGTATAGATAGGATCTGTTAGATTCCTTTAGATTTAATAATATCATCAAAAAATCCTTCTGCTCATTAGTTAGCAGAAGGATTTTTTAGACAGCTACGCAGAACTAAGATGTCTCTTGAGCCTTGGCTCTGGCTTTACGTCTGGCATGGAAATTCAGCCTTGGAATAATGAAGCAGACCCCAGCAAATATAGCTGCAAGGATCAAAGAAGAATGTCTAGTAGCGTACATAGCCAAGCAACCAATGGCTAGGACTCCCATGTAGGGAAGATAATTATTTCGAGCAAAGCGATAAAGCCTACGATTATAGATAGAAGTGGCATAGAGTGACGGATAAAAAATCGCTAGTCCCCCCAAAAATAAGCCCAGGCCGTAGCTCATGTGCTTAGGATCTGACAGACTTTCGATACCGCCTGTAACCAAGTTGATAGCAATAATCATCAAAAGGTGACTGTAGATCAAGACCAATCCCCTTGTCTCTTGATGCCGGTTAATAGTCAGATAAGTCTGGGAAATATAAGCCACAAACATGAAAGAAATCCCCGTAAAATAAAGGACCCCCAGAATGGGAGATTGATAGAGAGGATAGGTTCGAATTAGACCAGTAACGGTTTCTCCAAAGGTGATGATCATCAATAACTGGAAGCGCTCTACTAAGTGGGGAAAATTAATCCGCCGAATATCAAGAGATTGTTGAAAGAAAAGGGGAAGTAGCCAAGTCGCAAGCCAGAGCAGTAAAAAACGAGGATCATGATAATCAAACAGGCGGAAAACACCACTGACTAAGATAAGAGAACTGACATAGACTAGTAAAATCACTAATCGTTTCATAGAAGCAAGCATATCAGTATTAAAGCCAATTTTTCTTCCACGTAGGTAGTACTGACATAAAATGATAGCATGGGCTAGGAGCAAGAGACCGTTATAGATGAGATATTCTTTAATCGTGTAGTGACGCAGCCCTAGCATGAGGCCAAAATTACCAGAAATAAACATGGCAGGGATATTGAGATAGATATCCATCATATCAGATTCGCCATACTTATTGAGATAGATGGTTTGATAGACCCAGATAGACATTAAAAGGCTGGTCGATACGACAAAAGACGTCAAAAGTCCAAGATTGATTGAGTCAGTGTGCAAAAAATTAATCAAACGAGATATGGCTAGAACAAATACAAGATCGTAAAAGAGCTCATAATTGGTGACACGCTTGGCGGTAATTTTTGACATAACCCCTCCAGATTAAATAGGTTCTTTCTGATAAGAAGTATCATTCCATCTCAGGAGTGTGAAATGCTTGCCATCTGGGCTATCTAAAATAGTCAGACTAGCATTATCCAATCCTCCTTTTTGGCGTAACTCCCCAGGTTCTCCTCCTAGGAGGTAGTTGATAGCAGCAGTGAAGCAAGCACCGTGTCCAACTAATAATACTTTTTGATCCTTATCGTAATTCAGATCAGCTACGAAATCAGCGACACGTCTGGTAGCATGATAGACAGATTCTGCTTCAAAAAGCTCATTGTTGAAGCGCAGGAGATTGGTCCGAAAGGCTGTCATTTGATCCGGATAGATGGCTGATAAGAGGGAAAATTTTTGTCCCTCTAAACGGCCCAGATTCCATTCACTTAGGGCTGGTGTTGTAATGATAGCTGTCGGATGATGATTTTCTTGCATGATCAGATGGGCAGAAGATAAAGCACGATTGAGAGGACTCGAGTAGACTTGATCAAAGACAGTATCTGATAAATACTGTCCCAGTTCCTCAAGGATGATCGAGGACTCGGCTAAGAGCGGAGAATCTCCTCTAGCTCCCTGAAACCGCCCTTCCAGATTCCATTGAGTTTTTCCATGTCTGACAAAATATAACTGCATACCTACTCCTTAATATCAGCAAATTCAGCTGAGACAAAATCAGCTAGTACTTGAGAATCAATGCGAATAGAGCGCTTAAGCTCTCCTGCTGATACAATCATCTGCCCCATCTCAAGAGCAACAGTATCGATGTAAATAGGAAAATGGTGCTTTTGACGGATCCCAACAGGATTATTAGCACCGTGGACATAGCCTGTTGTTTTTTCGAGGTCCTTTTGAGGAATCATATGAACCTTTTTATTGCCAGATATCTGGGCCAACTTTTTTTCAGAAAGGTGCTCAGTGATGGGAACAATTCCGATAATAGGGCCTGTCTTATCACCGATCAAGGCCAAGGTTTTAAAGATTTCATGGCGCTCGATTCCCTGTGGAAGTTCCCCATCTAAGCCATTAAAGTCTAAGGAATCATGTGCGATTTTTGCCTTATCCAAAATTTGATCGACTAGTGTTTTTTTGGTTTTTTTCTTTTTAGCCATAGTTAGTCCTTTCTTTGTCATGATAATCAGTCTTATTATATCATAAGACTGATAAGAAAATTGCGCTACCAGACCTTGGTTTAAAGCTACAAAAACGTCAGGCTAAGTTGAAACTTAGTCTGACGTCTGCGTTTAATCTTTTTTATTAGCTGTACCAAATAATTTTTTATAAATGTCTTTGGGTTTTTTATTGGGATTGATTTGATTAAGATCTAAGACATTATCAAATCCTGGTAAAACACCTTGTGAGGTATACTGATGAAGATCGTAGTCAATGTCTGTAATCGGAGCTGCTTCGTAGTAACCTGAGTCAGAACCATAGGTAGGTAGCCAGACAGAATCAAACTTATCCACCGAGATCTCTTGCTCCAACATAAAATAAGGACCAATATAAATCCCAATGTTTTTAGCACCGAGATCCTTGAGCTCGTCTCTAAAGGCTTCAACCCCTTTATTCATATCTGACATGGTCTCTTCTTCCACATCGATCCAATAGTAGGTAGGCTTGTAAGGAGACGCCTTCTCGTAGAAAATACGGGCTTCCTCACGCATCTCTTTTTCAGAACTTCCAAGGGCATAACTGTAAACAGCTACAGGAACATCTCGCTTTTGGAATTCTTCAATATGTGTCTTAAAGGATTTATCGATACCTGTAGAATGGGCAGCATTACTATCTTTAGTAATCTGTGAACCTCCAAATACACGAACAATAGCACCAGAAATATTTTTGGAAAGAATATCATAATCTATTTGTTCGGGAAGCTGCCAACCTGAGACATCGATGATAGGCATTAAACTGTCGTCATCATTAGAACTTGTCGAAGATGATGCCGTCTGATTCATAGAGGTACTAGCCTGGGGAATGTTATTTTTTGCAGCTGCCAAACTGTGATTTTCAGATGAAATTTCCATTACAGCAAGGCAACTGATAAACAAACCAATTAGGGTCAGAAAGACATAAACGACAAGAGGTTTTAATCTTCTTCTCATTATCCTTATTGTAGCGTAATTATTGCCAAAAATCAAAGTACTAGATTTTTTCAAAAAAATATATTGAAAAACTAAGACTACGGTTATATCCTAGACAGGTGTCGAGCATCTTCCACTTACAAAAAGAATGGAATACTTGGATAAAAAAGCAGAAAAATGCCTAACTTTCTGATAAAATAGGGTACAGGAAACTTTAAGTGAGGGAAAACGATGACCGGCTTCAAGCTGATTGCAACAGATATGGATGGAACTTTTTTAAGAGAGGACAGCAGCTATGATCGTGAAAGACTGGCTAAGCTCCTACCTAAGTTCAAAGAAAAAGGACTTCTTTTCACCGTTGCTAGCGGACGTTCCATGTTAGCACTCAAAGAGATTTTCAAAGGATTTGAGGATAGCATCGCCTTTGTTGCTGAAAATGGTTCCTATGTTCAGTACCAAGATCAGATCCTCTTTGAAGCTAAGATGGCTCCCTCCCTCTATCGTCGGCTAGCCCAGACACTAGAAGACTTGCCAAATATGAATGGTTATATGTTCTCTGGCTTAAAGGGAGCCTACGTTTTAGAAGGCGCCAGTCAGTCTTATATGGATCATATGTCCCTCTACTATGAAAATATTCAAAAGATTGCTAGTCTAGATGATATCGATGATGACATCTTGAAACTGACTGTAGATTTTACAGAAGATACTGTCAGGGAGCGTGAGGAGTGGATTACACAAGAGTTCCAAGGACTGACAGCTCTGACCACAGGCTTTGTTTCTATGGATATTATTCTAGACCATGTGGACAAATCTGTTGGTCTTAAGGGGATGTGCCAGCATTTAGGAATAGAATCCAGTCAGATTTTGGCCTTTGGTGATAATATGAATGATTATCAGATGATGCAGCTAGCTGGTAAGGCTATCGCAACAGCAAATGCTAGAGACGAGATCAAGGCTATCAGCCATGAAATCATTGGTCATTGCAACGACCAGGCAGTGCTCACCTATATGGAAAGTTTGGTGAGTTAGATGTCAGACATACGCCTTATCGCCCTGGATTTAGATGGGACTTTGTTCAACGCAGAAAAAAAGGTCACAGCTGCCAATCGTCAGGCTATCTTAGAAGCAAAGAAAAAAGATGTGAAGGTCGTGATTACGACAGGTCGCCCTTTAGCAGCTATTGGAAATCTACTAGACCATCTTGGTCTACTTAGTGATGACGACTATAGTATTACCTTTAATGGTGGTCTGGTACAGAAAAATACCGGTCAAGTACTATCCAAGAAATGCTTGAGCTTAGATGAGATCCAACAAATTCAGTCTATACTTGAGCCTCTTGCCTTGCCCGTAGATATCTTGAGTGACGATCTGGTCTACAGCCTAGCCAGTCAAGGCAAGCATTCTAACTATCCTCAAGCTAATCCCTTGCTATCCTTTAGAGAGATTCTGAGTTTAGATCAGCTGCCGATAGATAGAGATTATAATAAAATTGTCACGGTCTGCGATCAAGACTATCTAGATCAACGACTAGATCAACTTCCAAAGCATCTCTACCAACAGTTTGATGCCTTCAAGTCCAGAGAGATTATCTTTGAAATCATGCCCAAGGGTGTAAATAAGGCTGCTGGACTCGAAATACTGTGTCAGCGACTGGGAATCTCCAGGCAGCAAGTGATGGCCTTAGGAGACGAAGCCAATGATGTCAGTATGCTCAAGTGGGCAGGGCTGGGTTTAGCTATGGCTAATGCCACCCCCTTAGCTCAAGCTGCTGCAGATATTGTGATAAAGTATTCAAATGAGAATTCAGGCGTCGCTCGAGCGATCAGCCAGTATGTATTATAAATTTTAAGGAGAAGATTATTATGGGTTTATTTGATAGATTATTTGGTGGGAAGAAAGAAAATCAAACATCAAGCAGTGAGGAATTACAGCAGTCACTATCTGAGTCTCTGTCGCAGTCACCTGAAAGGTCTCAGGCAGCAACTTCATCTGCCCTTGACACTTCAGAAATTGACTCCCTATCAGAACTGCTAGATAGTCAAGAAGCATCACAGTCAATGAGCCATTCAGAAGTACCGTTTGTAGATCCAGAGTGGGTAGATAAGGTCTTGGACTCTAATAACTTTATGGCAGATTACAATGCGGTGAAAGCCTCACTCGCTGAGGAGACAGGTCTGATCTCAGAAGAAGAAAAGAGATCAGAAACTGACCAGGCAGTATCCTCAGAAGAAAGTAGCCAGTCCCAAGATTGGCCTGCTTCAGAAGAAGCTCCCAGTAATCACAAAGAAGCTGACATAGAGAACCAAATAGAAGCGGCAAATGATACTCCTGCACAGTCAGATGATTATCAAGAAACAGAGCAAGAAAAATACCAACGGACACTCAAAAAAACTCGCAAAGGCTTTGGTGCTCGTCTAAATGCTTTTTTCGCTAATTTCCGCAATGTAGATGAGCAATTTTTTGAGGATCTTGAAGAGCTTCTGATCTTATCTGATGTTGGCGTACAGGTAGCAACAAACCTAACAGAAGAGCTTAAACATGAAGTTAAGTTAGAAAATGTGAAGAAATCGGAAGATGTTCGTCGTGTTGTCCTTGAAAAACTAGTCGACATCTATGAAAAAGATGGCCAATACAATGAGCGTATCAATTTTCAAGATGACTTGACGATTATGCTCTTTGTTGGAGTCAATGGTGTGGGTAAGACAACATCGATTGGAAAATTGGCTCATAAATATAAAGCTCAAGGCAAAAAAGTTATGCTGGTAGCCGCTGATACCTTTCGTGCGGGGGCAGTTGCCCAGTTGGTAGAGTGGGGTCAGCGAGTAGAGGTCCCAGTTATTACTGGCGGCGAGAAGGCAGATGCTGCCAGCGTTGTCTTTGACGGTGTTGAAAAAGCCGTCCAAGAGGGTGTCGATATTCTGATGATTGACACAGCAGGTCGCTTGCAAAATAAAGACAATCTTATGGCAGAGTTGGAAAAAATTGGGCGCATTATCAAGCGTGTCGTTCCAGAGGCGCCACATGAAACGCTTCTCGCCTTAGATGCTTCGACTGGTCAAAATGCACTCAGTCAAGCCAAGGAATTTTCAAAGATTACCCCTCTGACAGGTATTGTTTTGACAAAACTTGACGGTACAGCCAAGGGTGGTATTGTCCTAGCTATCCGTCAAGAATTAGATATTCCAGTGAAGTACATCGGTTTTGGTGAAAAAATTGATGATATCGGTGAGTTCCATTCATCTGATTTTATGCAAGGCCTCCTAGATGGTCTCCTCTAAGCAGAGATGATAAATTAGTAGTGGTATACTATTTATTTAAATCCATAAGAAAAGCCTGTCAAAAAGACAGGCTTTTCTTATATCGGCTCATTTATGTGGAGAATAAAATGAGCGTCAATGAAGTAGTAGTTATTAGGATGTAATATTAGTGGGACGCTAGAAAACTTATAAGGTCAAATTAGGAAAGAATAATTACATTGGAAAAGAATGAAAGTTATCTAGACTTGCAACAACTAACCTTACATCTGGAATAATTGTATCTTAATATTAAAAAAAGCAAAGAGGAATATCCTCAAATGCTATTTTTTTATCATAAAATGTTTTTAGTGATTTCATGAAGAAGCTAAAAGATACGATAAACATAAGGATTATCTGGCTTAGGGACAGTGTGATCTTGACTAACATCCAGAACAGGTAATGTCTGATCAAGTTCCTTATTGTATTCCAGGTGTAGTTTTCCGGTGACCTTGACCCAAGTATTATCGGGATAGTTGGATGTCAGATTACTTGTTGAAAGTCCGTAAACTCCGGAATCGGCAATGCAATGGATAATACCGAAACGAAAGAGGAATTGATGGTTTTTTTGAGAGGGATCGTCAAAGATAAAGCCAGTGTAGGTGATAGTCTTATCAACAAAGCGATCAGGATAGAGGTAGATAAGTTCCATGACTTCCATATAATTCTCAGTCGTAATAGTGATCTGATCCTGTTTAAGGTAGGGTTTTAGCTCTTTTGTCATCTCTGCCTGATAGGCTGATGAAGTAAAATAAGCAGAAGTATCTGGTTTTAAATATTGAACCGTGGTGCCATCATCACTGGTACCACGAGTAGATTCAGCTGCTAGTGGGAAATTGTAACCCTTAGCTGAGACAGTGGTGGAATCGAGACTAACTGTAGGCACCAAGATCCCAACGAGGATAGGAAAAGCCAATGCTCCGACACTTACTGCCTTAGCAAGAAAGCCATGCAGATGGCTATGAACCTTTAGTTGTTTCACCCAAATAATCAGCTGTACTATAGCTAAAACGAAGGATAAAATCATAGAGAGATAGGCTAAATAGGTATAGTGTGTATTGATATATTGACTCAGCTTACCAGTGAGATAGAGGTACATGCTGAGTTCAAAATAACCTGCTAATATTAAAAATCGTAGCATCTATAAGGCTCCTACAATCAGAGTGTAAAGTATAATGACTAGACTTGAAAGACCGACGAATTGACCAATAAATCTAGGTTTAAAAGATTTAGCCATCATCATAAGATTTTTGATATCAACCATAGGCCCGATGAGCAAGAAAGCTAAAACAGGTCCAGCGCCAAAGGTCGATAAGAGGCTAGCACCGATAAAGGCATCTGCTTCGCTACATAGTGACAAGACAAAGGCCAATAGCATCAAAACCAAGATAGCTAGGAAGGGGGAACTCCCTAAGGTCCGAAGAAAATGAGTTGGGAGGTAGATCTGCATACCAGAAGCTACCAAGCTCCCAAAGATAAGGTAACGCCCCGTATCGAAAAACTCATCAATAGCATAGACTAGAGCTTTAAAGATCTTTTGTCTTTGTGTGAGCAAACTGACATCTTCTTGTGGATGCGCCTGATAAGTCTGACTTAAAATATGCTCATCTGTAAAAAAGCCAAGCAAAATACCCAGGCAGCTAGCCACCAAGAGAGCACCTACCAAGCGCAGACTTACGATATAAAAAGAATTTCCGAAGGCAGTATAAGTCGCAAAGAGCACAATAGGATTGATGATAGGAGCTGTTGCTAGAAAGGGAACAGCTGTATAGCTTGGAACCTTCTTTTCTAAAAATCTCGTCACGATAGGCACAATACCGCATTCACAAGAGGGAAAGACAAAGCCAATCAGACTACCAAAAAGGATCCTAAGAAATTTGTTCTTGGGCAGATAGCGGTTGACCAGATCAGGAGTTACATAGATATGGATACAACCAGCTAAAATCGATCCTAGTAAAACAAAAGGCAGTGCCTCAATGATGATAGACAAGAAGATGGCTAACCATTGAAGGACACTGTCTGGTAAGTGATTAAAGATACTCATTTGTCTGCTTGATCTTTCTTCTTGTCAGCTTTAGGATCTTTACCACCTTCAAAATCAGGAAAGCTAGCAAAGCCCTCTAGCATCTTTTCCAGTTGATCATTTTTCTTATACTCAATAGCCATAAACGCCTCCTTTAGTTTTCTATATTATACTATATTTCAGATTCAAATTCTTGATTTAATCATAGAGGACAATCAATCAATAATAATCAGGATTAAAGGTCTAATTTTTTTGGGAGTCAAATGGTAGAGTTTGAATCAAAGGGCACTTATTGATAAAATTTAGTTATTTTTTAAAATATTTGCCTGAGTTTGCTATAATCGGAGCTTTTTCTATGGTATAATAAAAGATGACAAAACGATTACGAGGAATCAAAAAGTAATGAATCAAAAAGAATGGATGGATCTGTTTCAGTCGGTCAATGGACGTATGCCGACCGATGAAGAAGTGCAAGCAGCACGACAAGCAGGAATCTGGGGAGGCGAAACAATCGCTGAACCTCAGATGCCACAAGCAAATGCCGCTCAATCATCTATTCCATCAGATGATAAAGCGCCGAGTGCTTTTGACAGACAACAGCCGATCAAACGTGCTACTTTTGGCGGTGTTTTTCAAGCACCATCTGCTCAAGCGACTTCTACCCCCCACTCTTATACAGTAGGCGCACACCAAAAGAAGAGTGTGACTACCGTTTCTGTGCCAACTCCCAAATATAATCGCAAGGCAAAAATCGCTAAGATATTTGCGGTAGTGTTGGTCTTTTTCTCGCTGATGTCAGCAGTAGCCGGCGGTGCAGCTTGGTGGCGTTATAGCTCAGCTGATATCACCGGAACTTGGGAATTGACCCGCTGGGACTACTACAATAGAGAGAGCAGCAAATGGATTGATGTCATTGCCAATTATCAGGATAATGATTTCACCTATGCAGACTATATCACCATTGATGACAAGGGAAACTTCCAAGAAGATTCTTACTACTATATCAATGATCATAAAGATCAGCCTTATCTTTCTTTGGGAAGCTACCTAGACGATGAGTACATCGTTAATCAATGGGATAAGTCTATTGAGATTAATAAGTCGCCGACCCTATTTAAACAGCGGGTCAGAGATACACTGGAAAAAGACTTAAGCGGTTACTATGACTATGTCAAATCCGCTGATGTTAATGAAGACATCCGTAGCCTAACAGACAATCTAAACTTCACCCGAACTTATACGGTCAAAGGGGAGACACTAACCATTTTAACCAAAGATGTCAATGATCGAACTATATCTAAGGCAGTCTACAAGCGTCTTTCAGATGATGATGCAAAGACCCTAGTAAGTACCTTTGAAGAATTCAAATCCTTGTTTGAAAAGAATTATCATATCAAATAAAAGACGAGTCTGGAGCCTAGTGGCTCCAGACTCTCACTTTATGACAGTCTTCCTATTTAACAAGTATTTTCCGTGTTTGACTAGGTCTTAGTCATTCTCTTTAGGACTTACGGATAAATCAAAGTAATGAAGTTGATTGTTTAGAGAGGAATAGAAGGAGTGGTATGAAACAAGAAGAATGGATCCGTCGCTATCGTGATCTGAATGCTCAAGAGCCTAGCGCTGAGGAGATAGAGGCAGCCGTAAAAACAGGTGCTATAAGCACGTCGAGCTCAGAACAATCTCTACAAACAATAAAAAGTGATGACGAAAAGAGTGTAACCCTAAGGTCAAATTTCAAGTCCTTGAGCCAAAACAGATTTTTTCCACCAAAATCTTATACTGCCTTGTTAAAGTTTTTAGCAGTAGTCGTCTATGCTATAGTGGCTATCGCAGCTTTCGTGATTACAGGTCTTTACTGGAAATCCTACAATGATGCCAATATAGAAGGAACATGGGAGCAAACGACTTTAACTTATTATGATGCCCAAAGCGACTCGTGGAAAGATGCCTTCAAAGCAGCCAGAAATAATGACTATACTTACTTAGGCCTCCTGACAGTTGATGAGGAGAGACATTTCAATGAAACAGGGCTTTATTATGCTTTACAAGGGACCTTTGAAGACTACCCTGTGGTGACAGTTAAGAGTTATCTAACGGATTTTTATAGAGTCAATCAATGGAATAAAACAATAGAAATTGATGTATCCAGTAAAGCCTTTGAAAAAAATACTAAAAAAATTCTCAATACCAAACTGAAGAGTTACTACAAACGTGCACCTGATGTCAATCTAAAGAAGGATGTGGCTAGAGCCAAACTCCTCTACACCTATGATATTAACTACCGTGTCGATGGAGATCATCTGACCATTTATACAAGAAATGCTGCAGGTAAGCTAGTGCGTAAAGCCACCTATAAACGTATTACCGGAAAGCGTTTGAGCAAGGTCAAAAAAATTCGTCAGCATATTAAATCAAAGTTTGAGCATAATTATATGATTAATCTTAAGGCAAAATAAGACGATCTAACTCGGATAAATAACTCCTCTCTGGCTCTAGGATCCCAGTATTCCACCTTTTGTGACTAGCTAAATTGTGGTATAATAAGCGTCGATAACGCTAAGATTCATAGGACAAAACCTTGAAATATAAAGGCGATCGTCCATGTAGAATCGAAAGGAATTCACATGTCTAATAAAACATTTTATGTCACGACCCCTATTTATTACCCATCGGGGAAATTGCACATTGGTTCAGCTTATACAACGATTGCTTGTGACGTTTTAGCACGTTACAAGCGTTTGATGGGCTACGATGTTCGTTATTTGACTGGTCTTGATGAGCACGGTCAAAAGATTCAGGACAAGGCCCAAGAAGCTGGCCTAACCCCTCAAGATTATGTTGATGAAATGGCAAAGGGAGTCAAGGAGCTTTGGAAGCTCTTGGACATTTCCTATGACCAGTTTATCCGCACGACAGATACCTTCCACGAAAAGACAGTTGAGCAGATTTTTGAACAATTACTTGCTCAAGGAGATATTTATTTAGGCGAATATACAGGTTGGTACTCAGTTGCAGATGAAGAGTTCTTTACAGAAAGTCAACTATCCGAAGTCTTTCGAGATGAGCAAGGAAATATGATCGGTGGGATTGCTCCATCTGGTCACCAAGTTGAAAAGGTTTCAGAAGAGTCTTATTTCTTTCGCATGAGCAAATATGCAGACCGCTTAGTTGCCTACTATAAAGAACACCCAGAGTTTATCCAGCCAGATGGTCGGATGAATGAAATGCTCAAAAACTTTATCGAGCCGGGTTTGGAAGATTTAGCAGTATCCCGGACAACCTTCACTTGGGGAGTCAAGGTTCCTTCTAATCCTAAACATGTTGTCTATGTTTGGATCGATGCACTTTCTAACTATATTACAGCTTTAGGTTATGGTCAGGAAAACCATACCGACTTTGACAAATTCTGGCACAATGATGAGGATCATGAAGTCCTCCATATGATTGGTAAGGATATTCTACGTTTCCACTCGATTTACTGGCCAATTATGCTGATGGCACTTGACCTGCCCCTACCAACTCGCTTAGTCGCCCATGGCTGGTTTGTCATGCAAGATGGTAAAATGTCTAAATCCAAGGGCAATGTAGTTTATCCAGAGATGCTGGTTGAGCGATTTGGTCTGGATCCTTTGCGCTACTACCTGATGCGCTCCCTACCTGTGGGGTCAGATGGGACCTTTACTCCAGAGGATTATCTTGGTCGTATCAACTATGAGTTGGCTAATGACCTGGGCAACTTGCTCAATCGTACCATTGCTATGATTAACAAGTACTTTGATGGTCAGGTGCCTGCCTATGTGGAAAACGTTACGGATTTTGATGCTGACTTGGCCAAGGTAGTCGCAAAAAACCTCTCAGACTATCATAAACAAATGGAAGCTGTTGATTTCCCACGGGCCTTAGATGCTGTATGGACCATCATCTCTCGAACCAATAAGTACATTGATGAAACAGCTCCATGGACCCTAGCAAAAGAAGAGGCTGATAAAGAAAAACTGGCCTCAGTCATGGCGCATTTGGCAGCAAGCCTACGGGTGGTCGCTCACTTATTGCAGCCTTTTATGATGCAGACCTCAACAGCTATCATGGAGCAGCTAGGACTCGGTCAAAACTTCCAAATGCAAGACCTTAAGCTATCAGGCTTCCCGGACAATACGCAAGTTGTTGCTAAAGGAACCCCGATCTTCCCCCGCCTTGATATGGATGAAGAGATCGCTTATATTAAAGAGCAAATGGCATCCAATCAACCACAAGTCGAAAAAGAGTGGATTCCTGAGGAGGTTGAGCTGAAATCAAGCAAGGCCGATATCAAATTTGACACCTTTGATGCTGCTGAAATTCGTGTCGCAGAAGTCAAGGAAGTCAAAAAAGTGCCAGGTTCTGATAAGCTTCTTTGCTTCCGCCTAGATGCTGGTGATGGAGAAGATCGTCAGATCCTATCGGGGATTGCTAAATTTTACCCTAATGAGCAAGCACTAGTTGGTAAGAAACTTCAAATTGTCGCCAACCTAAAACCACGTAAAATGATGAGGAAATACATTAGTCAAGGAATGATTCTCTCAGCTGAACACGATGGCAAACTGACCGTTCTAACGGTGGATCCATCTATTCCAAATGGCTCTATCATCGGATAATATTCAAAAAGAGAGTGGGACAGAAATCAATAATTCGAAGTATTTGATTTCGTTGTCTCACCTCCGCACAGTTGGTTAGGATAGCCGCTATCACTTGCATGGCAAGGGATAAGGATATCCAACCAACCACTGCGCCTAGCAAATAAAATTGACCAAATAAATAAGGCTGAGAACTTTTGTCTCAGTCTCTTTTGAATTTTAAAACGTTCACTTGACCAACAGCATAATACCGCAGATACAAAACAAAAGGGAAATAGAGATATTAAGGCTCAGGCAGATGAAATTACCAGTGCTAATCCTAGGATAGTGGATGAGTGCACTAAACCCCATTCGTCTAGGTAGTAAAAGAGAGACAGTAGATAGCACTATACAAGCAGGTGCAGTAAAAACACAGAACCATAGCCAAACTAAACTGATGGCTGACAAAAATGAAAACCAATAAGATGGATTAGACGACCTGAAGTTTAAGGCAAAAGCAAGGAGTAAAATAAAGGCCATAAAAGCATTAAAAGCAGTGAGTCCAAAACTGATAAATGCTAACATCTTAGGACTTTTTAGTAATAGCAGACTAGGACGATAGGTATTCATGAGAAGCATAACCTCTTATATTAACTGAATAATAGTAGAGTTATTGGAGTGATAAGAAAAAGCGAAATAGAATTAAGAATGATCAGAATAATATTTGAAATCTCGGTAAAAAGATTAGTTGGTTGTCCGAGTGTTTTAGTCCTTCGATAAACGTTGAGGCTTATAATAGATAAAATCAAACTATTAACTATAGCTACAAAGCTCAGAATAAAAACAACATAGAAAGTTAAAAGTAAAGGTGCAATCTCAGCAAGTGCAAACAAGATAGTAATGATTGGGAAGATCTCGGATATCTCGTCTGGTGGATGCTCATGTACAGGAAATGTATCAAGATAGAAAACTGCTATAATGGTAAGCAAGATCGGGCTGAGAAAAGATAACCAGGCAATAGAGGTCAGAATATTAGCAATAGGAAAAGATTTCGGAACAGATGTAGATGAGCCTGGGTAGATAGGTTTAGAAATCGAAGGAGTCATACGCATATATAGCTCTCCTTTAGGAAGATTAATATTAATATAGGAATGTATACAGGATTTTACCTTAGTGTAACAGACTACAATCTGGGAGTCAACAAAAATTAACAAAAACTTAAAAAATAAACATCCTAAGGCTGGAAAAAATCAGCGCCTAACAGCGAGAGCTCTAAAATGGTCGACCTAATTCCGATGATAAAGAAATCACCAAAGAATACGCACCAAAACCTGACGATGCCTTGACATCATGTTAAAATAAGAAAAAAGATATGGAGGTGTTCCGATGCACTTAGCTTTATTAGGGACAGGCATGATTGTAAAAGAGGTTTTACCCGTACTAGAAACGGTTGATGGTATTGTATTAGAGGCAATCTTATCAACTCCCCGATCAATAGAGACGGCAGAACAGCTAGCTGAGCGCTACAGCATCCCACAAGCAACCAGTGATTACCAGGAGGTTTTAGCCAATAAAGCTGTGGATACAATCTACATCGCAACCCCTAATCACACCCACTATGACTATGCTAAAGAAGCCCTAAAAGCAGGTAAGCACGTGATCTGTGAAAAGCCTTTTACCATGACTAGCCGAGAGTTAGAGGAATTAACAGAAATCACCAAAGCCCAAGGCTGCTTTTTATTTGAAGCTATCACCAACCAATACCTAGCTAATTTTTACGTCATGAAAGAGCATTTAGATGATATTGGAGATATAAAGATTGTAACCTGCAATTATTCCCAGTATTCTTCACGCTATGACGCCTTTAAAAGAGGAGAGATCGCACCTGTTTTTAATCCAGAAATGGGCGGTGGAGCCCTGCGTGACCTCAATATCTACAATATCCACCTTTTGGTCGGTCTCTTTGGGAAACCCCAATCAGTCAATTACTTAGCCAATGTAGAGCGTGGTATTGACACTTCGGGCGTATTGCTAATGGACTTTAAGGACTTTAAGGCAGTCAGTGTCGGTGCTAAAGATTCTTCGGCAGAAATCCGCTCAACTATCCAAGGAACCAAGGGATCTATAACCCTGCTGGGACCAAGTAATAGCATGCCAGAAGTTTACCTAACGCTAAATGGTCAACCCGCTCAGAATTTGACAATTAAAGATTCACATCATCGTATGTACCAAGAGTTCGTCGCTTTTCAGAAGATGATGGCGCAAAACGATCACATAGCAGCAACTAAGGCACTGGATCACAGTCGTCAAGTTATGGCAGTACTGGATCAAGCTGTGACTAATTTCTAAAGAAAAAAGTGGAGGGGAGTCAACCGGTAGTGGTTAGCACCTCATACACTGTACATGAGTAAGACTCTTGGCAACTAGAAAGTCATACTCCCCACCGCTGCGCCATTCTGGTAAATCCAGAAGCAATACAAACAAGTCCTAACTTTTGTCCCAGACGCTTTTCCCTAGCTGATTTATGACAGATGACCTAGGAAAACCCCCGAAAATGTGATAGACTATTAGCGATTATAAGAGTAAAAAAGTGTGCCCAAGCCCACTTTTTTGAAAGGAAATTCAACTATGTCAAACTATGCTATTATTCTAGCAGCAGGTAAGGGAACACGTATGAAATCTGATTTACCCAAGGTCCTGCATAAGGTTGCAGGGATTAGCATGCTAGAGCATGTCTTTAGCAGTGTTTCAGCGATTTCACCAGAAAAAACAGTGACAGTTGTTGGTCACAAGGCCGATAAGGTTCAAGAAGTCTTGGAGGGGCAATCTGCCTTTGCACTGCAAACTGAGCAGCTAGGAACTGGACACGCAGTGATGATGGCTGAAAAGCATCTTGCTGGCTTAGAAGGACATACCTTGGTTATCGCTGGTGATACTCCTTTAATCACAGGAGATAGCCTAAAAGAGCTGATCCAGTTTCATATCAATCACAAAAATGTAGCGACTATTTTAACAGCGACCGCACAGGATCCTCACGGCTATGGTCGGATTATCCGAAATAAAAATGGTGAGGTCACCAAGATTGTTGAGCAAAAGGATGCTTCAGAGTTTGAGCAGCAGGTCAAGGAAATCAATACAGGAACCTATCTATTTGACAACAAGCGCCTGTTTGAAGCCCTTAAAGATATCAATACAGACAATGCCCAAGGTGAGTACTATCTAACCGATGTGATTGCTATTTTTCGTGAAAATGGAGAGAAAGTCGGAGCCTTTACTCTGGAAGATTTCAATGAAAGTCTCGGCGTCAATGACCGTGTCGCTCTTGAAACAGCTGAGCGTGTGATGCGCCAGCGCATCAACCACAATCACATGGTCAACGGGGTCACTTTCCAAGATGCAGAACGCACCTACATAGATGTAGATGTCCAGATAGAGCCAGATGTCCTCATTGAAGCCAATGTCACCCTAAAAGGCAATACTAAGATTGCCAGCCAAGTTGTACTAACCAATGGAACTCAGATTATCGACTCTGTCATTGCTAAAGGGACTGTCATTACTAATTCTGTAATAGAATCTTCTATTATTGAAAACGATGTTACCATCGGGCCCTATGCCCATCTACGCCCAGACTCCCACATTGACGCAGGTGTTCATATTGGAAACTTCGTCGAGGTTAAGGCGTCCCATCTCCAATCAGGTGTCAAGGCAGGCCACCTCACTTATATTGGTAATGCAGAGGTTGGTCAAGGGACAAATTTTGGTGCGGGAACTATTATTGCTAATTATGATGGTAAGCATAAATTCCAAACCAAAGTGGGAAATCATGTCTTTATTGGCAGCAACTCGACGCTGATTGCCCCTCTTGAAATTGGGGATGGTGCTTTGACAGCAGCTGGTTCAGTTGTTTATGAAGATGTTCCGACAGACAGCATTGCGATTGCCCGTGGCCGTCAGGTCAATAAAGAAGGCTATGCTCAAGACAAACCCCATCATCCTTCTCAGCATTAAGGAGTAGATTCAATGGATTTTGAAGAGAAGACCCTCTCAAGACAAACAATTTTTGAAGGACAAGTGATTACAGTCGCCAAGGATCAAGTCAGCCTACCAGATGGACAAACCTCCTACCGAGAATTAGTCTTTCACAAGGGAGCCGTAGCTGTTTTAGCCTTAACACCTGAAAATAAGGTGATTATGGTCAAACAGTATCGCAAGGCTATTGAAAACATCTCGCTTGAAATACCTGCAGGTAAGTTGGAAAACGGTGAGGCAGGTTACGAAGATCAGGCTGCTCTGCGTGAGCTGGAAGAGGAAACTGGTTATACAGCAGGAAAACTTGAAAAATTATACGATTTTTATACCGCTATTGGTTTCAGCAATGAACGTATAAGGCTTTATTTGGCCAAGGATCTGATGAAAGTGGAGAACCCGCGTCCCAAAGATGAGGATGAATTCATAGAGCTTCTGGCCTTGAGTCCTGATGACTGTCTGAGAATGATAGACAAAGGAGAAGTGGTGGATGCTAAGACCCTAATAGCCTTGCAGTATCTAGCTTTGCACCCAGAAATCTTAAGATAAAGGAGTTGTCATGGCAAAACCATTACTAACCGATGAGATTATTGAGAATGCCAAGCGCAATCAAGCCTTGGAGTCTGACGATAGTTATTCTCAAGATACACAGATCTATCTGGACATGGATGATATTGTCTATGAAAAAGGTTACACCTATAAAAGTCGTCGCATTGAGAATGCTAAGCGAAATGCTTTTCAATCCAAGCTCAATAAGATTTTACTCATTGTTATTGTCTTATTGGCTCTATTGATTTTTGCTATATTTACTTGGTAAAATCGCCCCACTAATAAAGAAAATGAGGGATCTATGAAGTTTGGAATTATTGCTGCCATGGAGCAGGAACTCAGATCATTGGTTGCTGCCTTAGAAAATAAGTCACAAGAAGTAGTGCTGGGACATACCTATTATAGTGGAAACCTTGGTCAGCATGAGCTAGTCCTAGTGCAATCGGGTGTCGGCAAGGTTATGTCAGCTATGTCAGTAGCTATTTTGGTAGATCATTTCCAGGTGGATGCTCTGATTAATACCGGATCCGCAGGAGCCGTAGCACCAGATATCGCAATTGGTGATGTGGTTATTGCTGATCGATTAGCTTATCATGATGTAGATTTGACAGCATTCGGCTATGATTATGGACAAATGTCTATGCAGCCTCTGTATTTTGTAAGTGACCCTAATCTGGTTGCTGGTTTCAAATCTATGCTAGAGAAGCATCACCTAACTAGTCACCTGGGCCTGATTACCACGAGTGATAGTTTCATTGCAGACCAAGGAAAAATTAATCAGATCAAGAAGTATTTCCCTGATGCTTTAGCCGTAGAGATGGAAGGCGCTGCAGTCGCTCAAGCTGCAAAAGCTGCAGATAAACCTTTTATCGTTATTAGAGCCATGAGTGATACAGCTGAGCAAGATGCAAACCTTACCTTTGAAGAGTTTATTATCGAGGCAGGCAAACGCTCAGCCCAAGTACTCATTGACTTTATGGAGAGGTATAAGGGGGCGGTTTAAGGGAAGTCATCTTTAGAAGAGCGAATCCAAGTCTGGATTCGCTTTTTATACCTCAAGAGTCAATATCTAAGAAAAAGTGGAAAATCAACCCACTTCTAGAAATTTTATGATATAATACTTTCTGAATAATTCTGCCCTTGTGCCCTTATTGCACAGTTTAGCAGTCTATTATAGGAAAAAAGAACAGAAAGTTAGAGAGGTCGAGTGAATGGCTAGGAATGGCTTTTTTACAGGATTAGATATAGGAACAAGCTCGATTAAAGTATTGGTGGCCGAATGGGTTGATGGCCAAATGAATGTCATTGGGGTTAGTAATGTCCCAAGTTCAGGTGTTAAAGATGGCATTATTGTAGATATCGAAGCTGCGGCCAATTCTATCAAAGAAGCTGTGGAGCAAGCAGAGGAAAAGGCTGGCATTAATATCGATAAGGTCAATGTCGGTCTTCCAGCTAATCTCTTACAGATCGAGCCAACGCAAGGTATGATTCCAGTCATTACGGAATCAAAAGAAATTAAGGACGAAGATATCGAGCGTGTTGTTCAGTCAGCTTTGACGAAGAGTATCACGCCAGAGCGTGAAGTAATTTCCTTGGTTCCTGAGGAATTTATCGTTGATGGATTCCAAGGCATTCGTGATCCTCGAGGCATGATGGGGATCAGACTTGAGATGCGTGGCTTGATCTATACAGGGCCAAGTACAATCCTTCATAATCTACGTACAACTGTAGATCGTGCTGGTATCAATGTTGAAACCATCATCATCACCCCTCTATCGCTTTCCAAGTCAGTTTTGAATGAGGGTGAACGTGAGTTTGGTGCGACAGTTATTGACATGGGTGGTGGTCAAACGACAGTTTCTTCCATGCGTGCCCAAGAACTACAATACACCAATGTTTACGCAGAAGGTGGAGACTTTGTCACAAAAGACATTTCAAAAGTGCTGCAGACATCTATTCAAACAGCAGAAGCTCTCAAATTTAATTTTGGAACAGCTGATTTGGCAGAGGCTAGTGAAACTGAAACAATGCCTGTTGAATGTGTAGGTAGTGATGAGCCGGTAGAAATTTCTGAGCATTATTTGGCTGAAATTATTTCAGCACGTGTTCGTCACATTTTTGATCGTGTCAAACAGGATCTCGATCGTGGACGCCTGCTAGATTTACCCGGAGGAATTGTTTTAGTTGGCGGTGCAGCCATGTTACCTGGAGTTGTTGAGCTAGCTCAAGAAGTCTTTGGAACTCAAGTGAAATTACATATTCCAACCCAGGTTGGTATTCGAAATCCTATGTTCGCCAATGTGATTAGTCTAGTTGAATTCGTTGGTGTTATGAGTGAAGTTGATATTATTGCGCAGGGTGCTGTTCTTGGTGAAGAACTCTTACGTCGTAAACCGGTGGTGCCAGTTGCACCAGTTTCTGGTCCGCAAGTGGCTCCTGCTCAGCCAGCGGTTGCACCAGCTCAACAGCAACCAGTAGCCCCATCAACTGACTTTACAATTCCAGAGCCGATCCAAGAATCAGCTCCAAAACCACAGCAAGAAAGTAAGCCAAAAGCTAAAATGGGCGACCGTGTTCGTGGCATCTTTAGCGGTATGTTTGATTAATTTGAAGTGAGGATCTAAAATGGCATTTTCATTTGATACAGCATCAGTACAAGGTGCGGTCATTAAAGTTATCGGTGTCGGTGGTGGCGGCGGAAACGCTATTAACCGCATGATTGAAGAGGGTGTTTCAGGGGTTGAATTTATCGCTGCTAACACAGATATTCAAGCCCTAAGTTCATCAAAAGCTGAAACGGTCATTCAATTAGGACCTAAGTTGACACGTGGACTAGGTGCTGGAGGTCAACCTGAGGTTGGTCGTAAAGCTGCAGAAGAAAGTGAAGAAGTTCTCGCTGAAGCTTTACAAGGCGCTGACATGGTCTTTATTACTGCCGGAATGGGTGGAGGCTCTGGTACTGGTGCTGCCCCAGTTATTGCACGTATTGCTAAGGGCATCGGTGCACTGACGGTGGCTGTAGTGACTCGACCGTTTGGTTTCGAAGGAAACAAACGTGGAAATTTTGCCATCGAAGGAATCAACGAACTTCGTGAGCAAGTAGATACTTTGCTAATTATTTCAAACAATAACCTTCTGGAAATTGTTGATAAAAAGACACCGTTACTTGAAGCTCTGAGTGAAGCTGATAATGTTCTTCGCCAAGGTGTTCAAGGGATTACGGACTTAATTACGAGCCCAGGCTTGATTAACCTTGACTTTGCCGATGTTAAAACAGTCATGGCTAATAAAGGGAACGCTCTTATGGGAATTGGTATTGGTACCGGCGAAGAGCGCATCATTGAAGCAGCTCGAAAAGCGATTTACTCACCACTGCTTGAGACAACTATTGATGGTGCTGAAGATGTCATCGTCAATGTTACAGGTGGTATGGATATGACTTTGACAGAAGCAGAAGAAGCCTCAGAAATTGTTGGGCAGGCAGCAGGTCAAGGTGTCAATATCTGGCTTGGGACATCAATTGATGATTCTATGAAGGATGAAATTCGCGTAACTGTTGTGGCAACAGGGGTTCGCCAAGAAAAAGCTGAACAAGTATCTGGTTTTGCTAAGCCATCATCTTACCGTCAAGCACCGGTTGCTCAAAATGATATGAATGGGCAAGCAGTGGCTCCAGAACGTCGAGGGGCAGGCTTTGATTTTGATATGGCTGAGCATCGTGACATGCCACAAGCTCCAGCTCGTCCTCAGCAGCCTCAGCAATCTGCTTTTGGAGATTGGGATTTACGTCGTGATACAATAGCACGCCCAACGGAAAATCAATTGGACAGCCAATTAGATGTCACCTCATTTTCACCGTCTGAAGTTAACACAGGCGATGATGAGTTAGAAACACCGCCATTCTTTAAAAATCGTTAATCATGGATTTGTTTAAAAATAAAACTCAAGTTTTTGAGTCGGTGGCACAGGCAGCCCGTCAGGCTGATAGAGATCCATCAGAGATTTCTATTATTGCTGTCACTAAATATGTAGACGCCTCCGTTGCTCAACAGCTAGTAGATCAAGGAATTAAGCATATCGGCGAAAATCGTGTCGATATGTTTCTTGATAAGTACGCAGCTCTCAAAGACCATCATCTAACTTGGCACTTGATTGGTACACTTCAAAGACGCAAGGTTAAAGATGTCATCAACTATGTGGACTATTTCCATGCTTTAGATTCAGTGAAATTGGCTCAAGAAATACAAAAAAGAGCAGATCACTCGATTAAGTGTTTCTTACAAGTCAATATATCAGGAGAAGAGAGTAAGCACGGGTTTAGAGTAGATGAGATAGATTCCGCTATTGAAGCCCTCGCTGCATACGACAAGATTAAGATTGTTGGCCTAATGACAATGGCTCCTTTAGATGCTAGTGACGAAGAGCTGGAGTCTATTTTTAGACAGACAAACGAATTACGACAAGTACTTGCGGAGAGAAAGATAAAGAATATGCCTTTCGATGATTTGAGTATGGGGATGAGTAGAGATTTTGCTGCTGCTATCCAAAATGGATCAACCTTCGTTCGAATTGGAACTTCATTCTTTAAAAACTAGGAGAGAATTATGGCTTTAAAAGATAGATTTGAAAGAATCGTTTCCTACTTTGATACGGATGATGCCAGCGAAGTAGTTGAAACACCAGAGGCAGAGGGAGCAAGAGAGATTCAACCTCAATCTGTATCTTCTTCCTTGCAACAACCTCAGCAAGAGGATCAGCGTCAATCACTAAGAACTACAGCTTCTCAGCCCCAACGTCTTCAAAGAGAGCGAGCTGCTGTGCCTATTTCGGTAGAACGTCCACAGCCCGTCTCTCAGCAGGACCGCCAGTTACAGGAGGAAAAGATTAAAACTATGTCATCACGTTCTAATGATGTCTCAGTGCCATCTGCTAATGGCACTACAATTGCTCTAAAATTTCCACGAAAATACGAGGATGCTCAAGAGATAGTTGACCTGCTTATCAATAATGAATGCGTACTGATTGATTTCCAATATATGCTTGAAGCTCAAGCCCGCCGTTGTCTTGATTTCATTGACGGAGCTAGTCGAGTCCTTTATGGGAATCTTCAAAAAGTTGGATCATCCATGTATTTGTTAACACCAAAAGATGTTGTTGTTAACATGGAAGAAATGAATCTATCAAATGCAAACCAAGATGTTTCATTTGATTACGATATGAAACGTAGATAAGACCAGTGACATTAATAGTTTTAGTGGGCCATTTGTTGATAAGAATCATTAGTTTTGCCCTTATTATAAACGCATTGCTATCATGGATTCCAGAAGCTAGGTCATCAAAAATCGGTCAGAGCCTTGAAGAATTTCTAGCCCCTTTATTGAATCCTGTTAGGAAACTGGGTTTAGAATTTGGAGGTTTAGATTTTTCAGTAGTAGCACTTTTGCTATTATTACAAATTCTTGATCGCCTCTTACAAGGACTACAGAATTTTTAATATGGCAGAACGTGATATTTATCAGCACTTCCGAAAGGAAGAAAGAACCTTCATCGATAAGATGTATGACATTGTTCATCGAGTTGAATCGACTTATAGCTATCAAGTGACCGAGTTTTTAGACCCTAGGCAAGTTCAGATTGCAAAGAGCATCTGTGCTCAAATGGGGTTAGCATGCTATGTTTCGAGTGATTTTATTGCGATGGAATATGCTAGGCTGATAGTAGCACCGGACTATTATACAGTAGACTTTGAAGATTTTGAGCTAGCACTGATTGATATTTCTTACAATGCTAAGTTTAATCATCTTACTCATTCACAAGTGATGGGCAGTCTGCTCAATCGTTTGGGAATACAACGATCAGTTTTTGGAGATATCTTGCTGCAAGATGGTCAGATACAAGTCATCATCAATCGCTCACTAGTTGACTATTTTACAACAGTGAAAAAGATTGCTAAGGCTAGTGTTTCGATCAAGGAAGTAAGTTTTAAACAGATCATTCAAAGAGAAATCACCAACGCCAAAGTAGTCAATATAGTGGCATCTAGTAGACGTCTAGATAAAGTCATTGCAGCAGTTTTCAATATTTCTCGTTCTCAGGCGACTAAATTAGTTGACCATGAAAAGGTCAAACTCAACTATGCTGTAACAACAAAATCAGCAGAAGTACTAGAATTGGGAGATTTAGTAAGTGTTAGGGGATTTGGTCGATTTGAACTGAGTCAGGACAATGGACTTTCTAAGAATAATAAGCATAAACTGATTATCAACAAATTTTCGAGAAAATGAAATCACAGCAATGTGATTGAGCTTTAAAAGATAAGAGGCTCTTTAGAGCAGTATTTTATAGGGATAATAAATAAGGAGGAATGATATGGTAGTGCCATCACGCGATATCAAACACATTACATTTCACAGAAGTTTTCGTGGTTATAGCGAACAAGAAGTTAAAGACTTTTTAAACAAGTTAGCAGATGATTTTGAAGAATTGGCTGAAAAAAATCGTGAGTTAGAATCACAAATACAAAATTACGAAGAAAAGCTAGTTTACTACGAAGAGATGAAAGAATCACTCAGTCAGTCAGTTATTCTTGCGCAAGAAACGGCTGAGAAGGTTAAGCTATCAGCTAATACTCAAGCAACAAATCTATTGAGCAAGGCTAATTATGATGCTAATCAATTAATTGACGAGGCTAAAAAACGTGCGAGTGATATCTTACGGGATACCACTGATCAAGCTAAAAGTGTTGCTATCGAGACAGAGGCTTTGAAGCGTCAAAGTCGTGTTTTCCATCAACGCTTGATGAGCACGCTTGAAGGCCAGTTGAATATGATTAACTCTCAAGAATGGAATGAGTTGCTACAACCAACAGCAGTCTATCTCCAAAATTCTGACGAAGCCTTCCGTGAAGTGGTTGAGCAAGTGCTAGACGAACCGGCTGAATCAAATGGGATTATTGATGAATCACATTTAGCTGCGGAACCTGATGTCGCTGGTGATGCTACGCGTCAATTCACGGGTGCAGAGATGGATGAGCTTCACCGACGTGTTGAAGAAAGTAGTCGTATTTTAGAAGAAACCCAACGGATTGATCTAGGTGAAATAACTGCTGCTCTAGACGCTGCTGAGAATGGGATGCAAGATGTCGAGGCAGTTCAAGCACCTCAGGTTGATCTAACACCAGAACAAGAAACAGAAGAAACCAACACGGTCGTTATTGAAGATACGACTGAGCGTTCAGCAAGCGATTTAGCGGCTGGACATACGCAAACTTTTAAATTAAATATTCAAGACTAATGGAAACACGGGGACAATTCGATATTATCAGCGAGTAGGAGATGGTGTGAGTCCTACAATCTCTCGAATTGTCATCATCATTCCAGAGTTTTCTATCTGATAGGTAGGATAGAAGGTTGATTACCTTATCATCATTTAAAGGGATTAGGCGCTTAGCTTGCCTAATCTGAACTAAGGTGGTACCGCGAGCTTTCGTCCTTTATGTGATGAAGGCTTTTTATTTTTTACTCGTGGTAATCATAGTTGAAAAAATACTGTTAAGGCTTAAAAGGAGGCAACATGAAATTAAAAGAGACATTGAATCTAGGTAAGACAGCCTTTCCTATGCGGGCAGGTCTTCCCAATAAAGAACCGCAATGGCAAGCTGCTTGGCAAGAGGCAGGAGTGTATCAAAAGCGTCAGGAGTTAAATGCGCATAAACCAAGCTTTTTCCTTCATGATGGGCCTCCCTATGCTAATGGAAATATTCATGCTGGCCATGCCCTGAACAAGATTTCTAAAGATATCATCATCCGCTCTAAATCCATGATGGGCTTTCGTGCTCCCTATAATCCAGGTTGGGATACGCATGGTTTGCCAATCGAGCAAGTATTGGCTAAGAAGGGTGTTAAACGTAAAGAAATCGATCGAGCTGAATACCTCAAAATGTGTCGTGATTATGCGCTTTCTCAAGTTGATAAGCAACGTGAGGATTTCAAACGCTTGGGTGTATCGGCTGATTGGGATAATCCTTATGTCACCTTGACACCAGATTATGAAGCTGCCCAAATTCGTGTATTTGGTGCAATGGCTGATAAAGGATATATCTATCGGGGTGCTAAACCGGTCTATTGGTCTTGGTCTTCAGAATCTGCACTGGCTGAAGCAGAAATTGAATATCATGATTTGGTGTCGAATTCACTTTTTTATGCCAACAAAGTTCGAGATGGCAAGGGTGTTTTGGACAATAATACCTATATTGTTGTATGGACAACAACTCCCTTTACTGTAACAGCTTCAAGAGGATTGACAGTAGGAGCTGACTTTGTGTATGCAACTGTCGAAGTTGAAGGAGATGATCGCAAGTTTGTCTTGGCTGAAGAATTACTGCCAAACTTAGCGGAAAAATTTGGCTGGAAATCTTACAGTGTTGTAGAGCGGCACACGGGTAATGAATTAGAGTATATCACGACAGATCACCCTTGGGATACTGCTGTAGAAGAAGTCGTTATGCTAGGTGAGCATGTCACCCTTGATTCCGGAACAGGTATTGTCCACACAGCACCAGGATTTGGTGAGGATGACTATAATGTTGGACTCAAATACAACCTGGAAATTTCTGTAACAGTCGATGGACGTGGTATCATGACGCAGGAAGCTGGGCCAGATTTCCAAGGACAGTTCTACGATAAAGTTCTTCCAACGGTTGTTGAAAAATTGGGAGACCTGCTTCTAGCTCAAGAAGAAATTTCTCATTCTTACCCATTTGACTGGCGGACTAAAAAGCCAATTATATGGCGAGCTGTTCCACAGTGGTTTGCTTCAGTTTCAAAATTCCGCCAAGAGATCTTAGATGAAATTGATAAGACAACCTTCTCACCATCTTGGGGAAAAACACGTCTCTACAATATGATCCGTGATCGAGGTGACTGGGTTATTTCTCGTCAGAGAGCTTGGGGAGTACCGCTGCCTATCTTTTATGCTGAAGATGGGACTGCCATCATGTCCAAGGATGTAACAGATCATGTAGCTGATTTATTTGAGAAACATGGATCCGTGATCTGGTGGGATTGGGAAGCCAAGGATCTCCTACCAGAAGGCTATAGCCATCCAGGTTCACCCAATGGTGAATTTACCAAAGAAACAGATATCATGGACGTCTGGTTTGACTCAGGTTCTTCATGGAATGGCGTCATGAATCAGCGTGAAGACCTAGGTTATCCTGCAGATCTCTACTTAGAAGGATCTGATCAGTACCGTGGATGGTTCAATTCTTCCTTGATTACTTCTGTTGCAGTCAATGGGCATGCTCCTTACAAAGCCGTCTTGTCCCAAGGATTCGTTTTGGATGGTAAGGGAGAAAAGATGTCTAAATCACTTGGAAATACAATTCTTCCTAGTGATATTGAAAAGCAGTTTGGTGCCGAAATCTTACGTCTATGGGTATCAACTGTTGATACTAGCAATGATGTCCGTATCTCCATGGATATCCTGAAACAGACATCCGAAAGCTATCGTAAAATCCGTAATACCTTGCGCTTCTTGATGGCCAATACTTCAGACTTTACAAAGTCAGATGCAGTAGCCTACGAGGATCTTCGACCTGTTGACCAATACATGACAATCAAGTTCAATAATTTGGTCGCAACTATACGAGAGGCTTACAATCAATACGATTTCATGGCTGTTTATAAGGCAGTCAACAACTTCTTAACGGTTGATTTATCAGCTTTCTACTTAGATTTTGCGAAAGATGTGGTTTACATTGAAGCAGCCGATAGCCTAGTCCGCCGTCAAATGCAGACTGTTTTCTATGATATTCTTGTGAAGATCACTAAGCTCTTGACCCCAATCCTTCCGCATACGGCAGAGGAGATCTGGTCTTATCTGGATCAAGAGGATGAAGAATTTGTCCAGCTAGCTGAAATGCCAGAAGTAGAAAACTTTGCTGGTCAAGAGCAGATTCTTGAAACTTGGGAAGCCTTTATGACTCTGCGGACACAAGCTCAAAAAGCTTTGGAAGAAGCCCGTAATGCTAAAGTTATTGGTAAGTCTTTAGAAGCTCATTTAACCATCTATGCAGATGCACAGATAAAAGCTCTCCTAGATAGTCTAAAGAGTGACATTGCCCAGTTATTGATTGTCTCACAATTAACAATTAGTGAAGAAAATGCTCCAGAATCAGTAGTAACCTTCGATGGAGTAGCCTTTGGAGTAGAGCATGCGTCAGGTGATGTCTGTGATCGCTGCCGCCGCAACGATCAGACAACGAAAGAACGTAGCTACCATGCAACAGTTTGTGACCACTGTGCAGAGATTATTGAGAATAATTTCCCAGAAGCCCTTGCTCAAGGTTTTGAAGTGACTGATAAATAGCCAATATCACTAGCCTTTCTAGGCTGATAAACCGTTTAAGTTGGGCGGTTACAATCCCAATGACAAAAAATAAATCAGCAGTGTCCCTTGTTGCTAAGCAGATTGTGCAGGAGTAAAATTAAGTCAGATTTTATCCCCTTACCTGAATCTGGTGAATTCTATATAAAACGAAAAGGCTTGGAGCTAAGCTCCAGGCCCTTTGGTTTTGTTTACAAATAAAAGTATCTAGACACTTGTCCAGATACCTAATGGCTCATTACTGTTTTGTAGGAATCGAAATTTCAATCAGTTTTTCAGTATGACTAGATTGAATTTGTCCAGGAATAATGATGTCAGGATCAATTTTACGCTTAAAGAAAAATTCACGAATAGTCTCAATTTCATTATCTTTGATGGCACGGTGACGGTTGGAAATGATAAGCTCATAATGACCAGGCGCTTGAGAGAAAACGACATCACTGTTACCAGCAGAGTAGACTTCAACAAGGGTAGCATCGGTATTAGTTAATTGATTGCGCACTAAGGTGGGGTGGCTGCTAGTTGTATTGATAAGTCTCATAGTAATCTAATCTCCTCTAACTGACGGACCAAGGGCAATCTGTAAAGATAGGTACAATCAAAAATCTTTTCAGCCTGCCTGAGGTATTCCCTTTGATTTATATACAACCATTATAGCACTATTTTTCAAATTGGTTGGGGATCTTTAGTTGTCATGGTCAATTTTCCACTGCTGGATCCCCCACTTATGACTGCCTCTTTTGAGTTTTTCAATCGCTTGATCGATAGGAAACCAGGCTAAATGATTGAAATCTTCCAAGGGTTGACTGATCTGCGTAAAATGAGTGACCTCATAAATATAGGCTGGATTGTAGAAGTAGGTATCACGATGGCTAGAATAAAAGTATTCATCTGCCTGCCCATAGTAAGAACCGATCTGAGCGCTAAAACCAAGCTCTTCAAGCAATTCCCGATTGAGAGCCTGCATGTGATCTTCATTGGCTTCAATCTCACCACCAGGCAGGAACCAAGCACCATTTGGAGCTTGAACTAGAATAATCTCAGTGCGATCCTGATTTGGAATGACCGCATAAACACCATAGCGCTCAACATAGTCTTGTCCTTCCAGTTTTTGACCAAATATAGGTTGCCGATTCATACGAGCACCTCGTTTCTAAAAGTATTATCGTCCCTTTCATTATACCAAACTTTTAGATGAAGGCCAGTGCTCATAAAAAGAAGCTTAAAACCTACTTGGATCTAAGCTTCTTTTTATTTTGTATTAGTTATCAGACTGAGTAATAGAGCTAGTTTCTTTAGGCTCATCAATCGATTTTTCTTCCGCTTTTTTAGCAGCCTTGATCACAATATTGCCATTTGATGTCATGACCGCTTTAAAATTGTGTTCCTGAGGATTTTCAAGGTAAAAATCGGTAATAGCATCTTCGATATGATCTTGAATTGTACGACGTAATGGGCGAGCCCCCATCTTAGGATCGTAACCAAGATCAACTAGTTTTTCTTTGACTTTATCGGTCACTTCCAAGTGAAGAGAATTACTTGCTAAGCGTTTGTTGACATCAGCAAGCATAAGATCAACAATGTGCAGAAGGTTATCCTTGCTGAGAGACTGGAATTCGATAATACCGTCGAAGCGGTTCATAAATTCTGGACTGAAGAAATTGCTCAATTCACCAAGAACAGAGTTAGTCCGTCCCTCACGGGCAGCACCAAAACCAACTGAAGCCTCAACCTTACCAGTACCAGCGTTAGAAGTCATGATGATGATAGTATCTTTGAAGCTGACAGTCCGTCCTTGACCATCAGTCAAACGACCATCATCCAGTACTTGTAAGAACATATGCATAACATCAGGATGAGCTTTTTCTACTTCATCTAAGAGAATAAGAGAATAAGGATTTCGACGCACCTGCTCGGTTAATTGACCGGCTTCTTCATAACCGACATATCCTGGAGGAGCTCCGACAAGTTTAGCGACAGCGTGTTTCTCCATGTATTCAGACATATCGAAGCGAATCATACTATCTGCAGAACCAAAGAGCTCAATAGCTAGTTGTTTAGACAGTTCAGTTTTACCTACACCGGTAGGACCAACGAAGAGGAAACTACCAATTGGTCGATTTGGGGAACCTAGACCGACCCGATTACGGCGTATTGCCTTGGCAATCTTATCAACAGCATCATCTTGGCCAATGACATGAGATTTGAGATCATCAGCTAGGTTGACCAGTTGCGATTGCTCTTTCTCTTTTAATTCACCGACTGGAATATTAGTTTTTTGCTCGATGATGGCTTCAATATGCTTTTCAGTAATAACTGGAATCTCCTGATCAGTCAACTCATGCTGCTGCATTTCTTTATACTTGGCGATTTGATCACGGAAATAAGCTGCCTTTTCAAAGTCTTCATCACGCGTTGCCTGAGCCTTGAGATTTTCTGCCTCAATCAAACGCTTATCGATTTCTTTCGGATCGACAAAATTGAGGGTCAAATTCATCTTAGAACCGGCTTCATCTAGTAGATCGATTGCCTTATCGGGTAAGAAACGATCCTGAATGTAGCGGTTGGAAAGAACAGCCGCAGCTTCAATAGCGTCGTCAGTATACTTGACGTGGTGGTAATCCTGGTATTTAGGCTGGATACCACGTAGAATAGTGATCGTCTCTTCCACCGTTGGTTCATCTACTTTAACTGGCTGCATACGACGTTCAAGCGCCGCATCCTTTTCAATGATACGGTATTCGTTGAGGGTTGTAGCACCAACCAACTGCAGTTCACCACGTGCTAGAGCAGGCTTCAAGATATTACCGGCGTCCATGCTACCATCACTGGTACCACCTGCACCGACAATTTCATGGATCTCATCAATAAAAAGAATGACATCTCGACGCTGACGAATTTCTTCCATAAGTTTTTGCATCCGCTCTTCAAACTGACCACGAATGCCTGTTCCTTGAACTAGGCTGACGACATCCAGACGAATGACCTGCTTATTCTGCAGTTTCTGTGGCACATTGCCCTCGACAATTTTTTGGGCTAAACCTTCGACTACAGCCGTTTTACCCACACCAGGTTCTCCGATTAGGACAGGATTATTTTTGGTACGGCGATTTAGAATTTCAATAACACGCACGATCTCTTGATCACGTCCAATGACAGGATCAATATTACCCTGACGTGCGATCTCTGTAACATTAATACCGAATTCTTCTAAGAGACCTTGAGGTTGCTTAGGAGCTTCTTGTTGAGGACGACGCCGGTTACCTTGTCCTCCTCGATTTCCACCATTACCACCAGATCCAGCTTGGGTTGGCGGTGTATTGGGTAAATCTTGGTTGAAAGCACGAAAGTTATTTAAATCTCCGAAAAAGTCATCAAAGAAAGATTCCATAGATTGATTACTTGGATTTTGGTTGATGAGATTTTCAGGATCAGACTTCATAATTTGATAACAGTTTTGGCAAAGATCAATCTGCTTTTGCTGCCCATTAACATTAGTATATAGATGAATGCTAGCATCATTGAGATTACAATTTTGACATAACATAGGAATACCTCCTGAGGATTGACTGGCCTCTATAGTCAATAAAGGTCAAATCTTATGATGTCATTATATCATTCACAGGTTAGAAAGCAAGTAAAAAGATCGGAAAATTAGCAGTCGATAGAAGAGAGTGCTAAAACATCAAGATATGTATAAAATTCAATAAAATCTTGACAAAATTCGATAAAATGCTAATATTTATGTATAAAAATACAAAAATGAGGAAAGAATATGGCTAAGTCATTTTTAAAAGAAGTAGATTTCACCAAAGCAGAGCTGCTAGAGTTAATCGATCAAGCCGCTAAGTTTAAGCAACTAAAAAAGGATAAACAAGTCCACAGGTACCTAGAAGGGCTAAATATTGCCCTGATCTTTGAGAAAGCTTCGACCAGAACTCGCTCAGCCTTTACAGTAGCAGGCCAAGATTTAGGAATGCAGGTGACCTACTTAGGTGCAAATGAAATCCAACTAGGCAAAAAAGAATCTGTAAGGGATACGGCTAAAGTCCTAGGTTCTATGTTTGATGGCATTGAGTACCGTGGCTATAAGCAAGCCGATGTAGAAGATTTAGCAACCTACTCAGGCGTTCCTGTCTGGAATGGCCTGACGGATACCTGGCACCCGACCCAGATGATCGCAGATTTTCTGACCATAAAAGAAACATTCGGCCATCTGGATGGTTTAAAACTGGTTTATATGGGGGATGGACGCAATAATATGGCCAATTCTCTGTTAGTGACCTCAGCTATTTTGGGAATAGATTGTAAAATTATTGCTCCTGAATCTCTGCAGCCTGAGCAAGCCATCATTGACTTGGCTCATCAGCATAATACAGGCTCCGAGCTAGTTATAACAGATGATGTCGCAGAAGTTAAGGGAGCAGATATTATTTATACTGATGTTTGGGTATCCATGGGAGAAGAGGTCGATTTTAAGGATAGGATCGATTTACTGCTGCCTTATCAGGTTAACCAAGAGTTAATCATGGCTGCTGAAAATCCTGATCTTATCGTCATGCACTGCCTGCCAGCTTTTCACGATACGCAGACGATTATCGGTCAAGAGATCTATGATAAATATGGCTACAGTGAGCTAGAAATTACAGACCAAGTCTTTCAAAAATATAGTCCCTACATTTTTCAGGAGGCTGAGAACCGTATGCATGCGATCAAGGCTATTATCTATAATTCTTATAAAAGTGATTAAGAGAGGCTAACCGCTTCTGAAATTTACAGATGTTTTAACCTTTCATCTATGACAATAACAGACTTTATGGTAAAATAAAAAAGATTAAAACATATTGGGGCTAGCTTCGTTATAAAAGCTGTGTCTTAGCTAAGGAGAAACGATATGGAATCACATTTGGTGAGAATTATTGATCGTCTTCAATTAATGGCCACTGATGGTAATAATTTGAAGCGTAATTTTGAGCGCGAAGGTGTTGTCGTAGCAGAAGTATCATTTGCTAACGATCCAGAAAATGGACCGGTCTTCACATTGCGTGATGTCAATGCTCGTGAAACATATACATTTGACAGCATTGACCTCATCGCTATGGAAATCTATGATCTTATTTATTAAATAGATAAGCTAGAAATAGTATTCCGACAGACTCTCACAATGAGCATTAGCCATCAAAAGAGAGTCGGACAAAAAACTGTTAACAAGTCTGGACTTTTGTCATAGACTTGTTTTTTTATTTTTTATCAATAGTTATTGTATGTTTATACAAATTATGCTAAACTATATACAATAATTCATCCTTATTACTGCTCTTTTGGATGAATATAACTAATCTCTATACCAACTAATGTTTTGGCTTGCATAGAGAGACCATCAGCATAACAAGGGGAATAGTCTAGTGAACTTTGATTTTTCATTTTTACCCAAATATTGGGGTTACTTCAATTACGGCGTTATCGTCACCATTGCCATTTCTATCTGTGTGGTTTTGTTTGGGACCATCCTAGGTGTCTTGGTCGCCTTGGCCAAACGCTCACAGAGCAAGATTTTAAACTGGATCGTTAGTCTTTATGTGTGGGTCTTTCGTGGGACACCAATGGTTGTTCAAATCATGATCGCCTTCTTATGGATGGATTTTAAAAATGCCCCTTCTATTGGATTTGGAACCGTTGAGTTAGACTTTTCACGTTTGATCCCAGGGGTTATCATCCTATCACTGAACAGTGGTGCCTATATTTCTGAGATTGTACGTGCAGGTATTGAAGCTGTACCAAAAGGTCAGCTGGAAGCTGCCTACTCCCTAGGGATCAAGCCAGCTAAAGCTATGCGCTATGTGGTACTGCCACAAGCATTTAGAAATATTCTTCCAGCCCTAGGCAATGAGTTTATCACTATTATTAAAGACAGTTCCCTGTTGCAAACGATCGGTATTATGGAATTGTGGAATGGAGCACAGTCTGTGATGTCATCCACCTATATTCCGCTTGAGCCCCTCTTGTTTGCTGCATTCTACTACCTCGTATTGACAACAGTTTTGACGGCTGGTCAAAAGGCACTTGAAAATCGCCTTGGGAAAGGACAAAAATAATGACAGAGACCTTAATTTCAATTAAAAATCTGCACAAGTATTTTGGAGACAACCAGGTGCTAAAAGGAATCGACCTGGAGATCAATAAGGGGGAGGTCGTTGTTATTATCGGCCCGTCCGGTTCTGGTAAGTCAACCTTTCTTCGGACAATGAATCTCCTCGAAGTTCCTACTAAGGGTACAGTCAGCTTTGAAGGTGTGGATATTACAGATAAGACTAACGATATTTTCAAGATGCGTGAAAAGATGGGGATGGTTTTTCAACAGTTCAATCTCTTTCCCAATATGACCGTACTAGATAATATCACACTGGCACCAACCAAGGTAAAGGGACAAACTAAGAAGGATGCTGAGGATAAGGCCTATGAATTGCTTGATAAGGTAGGTCTTAGAGATAAGGCAAAGGCTCATCCTGTTTCTCTGTCTGGTGGTCAGCAGCAACGTATCGCGATTGCACGTGGATTAGCTATGGATCCTGATGTCCTTCTCTTTGATGAGCCAACATCAGCCCTCGACCCTGAGATGGTTGGTGAAGTTTTAGCTGTTATGCAAGATTTAGCTAAGTCAGGTATGACGATGGTGATCGTAACCCATGAGATGGGATTTGCTAAGGAAGTAGCGGATCGGGTTATCTTTATGGATGGTGGTAGCATCATTGAACAAGGAAGTCCTGAGCAGGTCTTTGATGAAACCAAGGAAGAGCGGACCAAGGACTTCTTGGGCAAGGTACTATAATTTATGTGTTATAGAGAGTAACTAAGCTAAAGAGTCTGGGACAACAAAATCAAAACCGTGATTGTCTAACGGTTTACTGATTTTTGTCCCAGACTCTTTTTTTGTGTATAATATAAAGACAAAACTAAGGAGAGAGGGTTCTATGACAGCAAAGAAAATGGATGGTAAAGCGCTGGCCCAGAAAATGCAAGATCAGCTGGCTGAAAAAGTAGAGCAGATGGCTACTAATGATGGAGTTGTTCCTGGCTTGGTCGTTATCCTGGTTGGCGATGATCCTGCTAGCCAGGTCTATGTAAGAAACAAGGAGCGTGCCGCTCAAAAAGTGGGCTTTAAAAGCGAGACTCTCCGACTTCCAGAAAGTATTAGCGAGGCAGACTTGCTAGATACTATTAAAGGTTATAATGAGGACGACAGTATCCATGGTATTCTCATCCAACTCCCTCTACCAGCACATATCAATGACAAAAAAGTTATTTTGGCAGTTGACCCAGACAAGGACGTCGATGGTTTTCACCCCATGAATACAGGACATCTATGGTCTGGACGGCCGATCATGGTACCTTGTACTCCAGCTGGCATCATAGCCTTGCTAGAGGAATACCAGGTAGCTATCGAAGGCAAGCGTGCCGTGATCATTGGACGTTCCAATATTGTTGGTAAACCCATGGCCCAGCTCTTACTAGACAAGCATGCGACTGTGACCTTGACCCATTCACGCTCGCAGAATCTAGAGGATGTTTGTCGCCAAGCCGATATCTTGATCGTAGCGATCGGCCGTGGTCATTATGTGACTGAAAATTTTGTCAAGCCAGGAGCTGTTGTGATTGACGTCGGTATGAATCGCAATCAGGATGGTAAACTTATTGGCGATGTTGACTTTGATGCAGTTTCAAAGATTGCCAGCTTCATAACACCAGTACCCGGGGGTGTCGGGCCTATGACGATCACTATGCTTCTGGAGCAGACCTACCAAGCAGCCAAGAGACGTATGGAACAATGAAAATAGATGATACAATTCTAAAAAGAGTGATTCAGCCTCGACAAGTAAAGAGCCACAAAGGAAGCTATGGTCGAGTCCTCCTAATCGGTGGATTTTATCCTTACAGTGGTGCCATTATCATGGCAGCGCTGGCAACAGTAAATAGTGGAGCAGGTCTAGTCACCGTTGCAACACAGCCCCAGACAATACCATCCCTACATGCTCTACTGCCTGAGGCTATGGCTTTTGACGCTGAAGATAGAGAGCGCCTAGAGAAACAGATTCGTCAAGCTGATGTCCTCCTAGTCGGACCGGGATTGGGTGAATCAGCCCTTGCCCATCAGGTTTTAAACACAGTCATACATCAGGCAGACACTCACCAGAGTCTCGTTCTTGACGGATCTGCTCTTAATATAATTGCGCATCAAAGGATGGATAAATGGCCCAGCTCCAATCTGATCTTAACTCCTCATCAAAAGGAATGGGAGCGCTTATCAGGTCTAGCGATAGATCAGCAAACCCCACTTGCCAATCAGCAAGCTCTAGAGGCTTTTCCGCCAGAGACTATCTTAGTCGCTAAGTCTCATCATACCAGTCTCTACCAGCTGGGAAATCCTCAAGCAACTATTACAGTTGGCGGTCCCTACCAAGCAACAGGAGGCATGGGGGATACCTTAGCAGGGATGATAGCTGGTTTTCTAGCCCAGTTTACCAATAATACATTTGAAAGCGTTGCAGCTGCAACCTATCTACACTCAGCTATCGCTCAAGATCTATCAAAGGATCACTACGTCGTTCTACCAACTCAGATCAGCCATGAAATTACCAGATGGATGAAGGACTATAGCCAGCTGTCATAGACTAAATATGAGGGTTTTTAGGATCAAAACAATCAGATAAGCCATCATCACAAAGGGAAGGAAGGCCAAGGGCCCTTTCTTTTTTTGGATAAATAAAACGATAATTCCTATCAAACTAGCCACCTCCACAACCCAAAGCAATTCTCTAAAAGGGACAAAGAACCCCATTAAACCGAGATAATAAAAGTCTCCAGATCCTATGCCTAAGGGCAACAGCTGACTCAAAAGCGCCAAGAGCAGTAAAGCTATACTGAGTACCTGCCAAGGCGCAAAGAAGCCGACTCCCAAAATAGCTAAGAGAATCAGGATAAAAGGATAGGCATGCTCTCTTAAATCATAGAGACTCAGTACTAATCCAAGGCCGAGCAAAAAGACCTGATACCACTCCAAAAAGTCCAGCCATCCTAGACAAAAAAGCCATCCCATAACTCCTTCTAAAAGACTATAGGAAACAGGAAATTTATGATGGCAGTAACGGCATTGAAAATGGTTAGCACACGCAGATAAAATAGGAATAAGATCTAGGGAGCTTAACCTATGTTGACAGTAGTCGCAGTGACTGGCAGGTGTCACGATGGAATGCTCAGGAAAACGATCAACTAAGACCCCGCTAAAAGATCCTAAACTAGCGCCGAAGAAAAATATTAAAATGATAGCCATACTTATTTATCCGCAAATGGATTTTTCCTTGCAATATTTTTTTGCTTTGCTACAATAAGGGTGGAATTATTTATAATGATTCTAAATAAGAAGACCTTTTCAAACAGTAGGTTTCGATCTACTGAGCTTATAATCTAATGGAGGATTAACGATGACTGAAGAAGTAATTTTAGCTAACTTGCAAAATACAGATCTAGCAACGAACGATGCTTATGCTAAAACAAAAGCTGTTTTAAACCAATCGGTAGCTGATCTGTCTAAGGCTCTGTCTATTGTCCACCAAGTTCACTGGTATATGCGAGGCTCAGGATTTTACTACCTACACCCTAAAATGGATGACTTGATGGATGCTCTGAATGATCACCTCGATGAAATTAGTGAGCGCTTGATCACTATTGGTGGTGCTCCATATTCGACACTCAAAGAGTTTGACCAAGCATCAAACCTCGAGGAGCAAGTTGGCTCATTCGATAAGACAATGTCTGAAAACTTAACTCGTGTCGTTGACGTTTACAAATACTTGTCAAATCTCTATCAAGTCGGCTTAGATATTACAGATGAAGAAGGCGATGCCCCATCCAATGATATCTTTACAGCAGCACAAGCAGAAGCACAAAAGACCATCTGGATGCTTCAGGCAGAAATCGGCCAAGCACCAGGTTTATAAGATAATAAAAGGGCAGATGTCAGATCTGCTCTTTTTTGCTGCCAAGAAAAGTAAAAATGAGACTGTTGAAAACGGTCTCATAATTTGTTACAATCAAGGTCATGAAAACCCTATATGATGTTCAACAACTACTAAAAGGCTTTGGTATCATCGTTTATCTGGGCAAGCGGCTCTACGATATTGAAATGATGAAAATTGAGCTAGAAAGGCTGTATCAGGGAGGCTTGCTAGATCAGACAGACTACCTGGAAGCCGAGTTGATATTGAGACGTGAGCACAGACTGGAATTAAGAAGAAGTAAGGAGTGAAGACAAAAATGTCAAAAAAATTACTGGGGATTGATCTAGGTGGAACAACGATCAAGTTTGGTATCGTCAGCCAAGCTGGTGAAATTCAGGAGAAATGGGCGATTGAGACCAATATCTTAGAAGGCGGACGCCATATTCTGCCAGATATTATTGCCTCGATCAAGCACCGTTTAGACCTCTATCAGATGACAGCACAAGACTTTGTTGGCATTGGCATGGGTTCACCTGGTGCAGTAGACCGTAAGGCCAAGACAGTCACAGGTGCTTTTAATCTCAACTGGTCTGAGCTCCAAGAGGTCGGTGCCAAGATTGAAGCAGAAATAGGCATCCCCTTTGCTATCGATAATGATGCCAATGTAGCTGCTCTTGGTGAAGCCTGGACAGGTGCTGGTGGCAATCAGCCAGATGTGATCTTGATGACCTTGGGAACAGGTGTAGGTGGCGGAATTATTGCAGATGGTCACTTAATTCATGGTGTGGCTGGTGCAGCTGGCGAAATCGGCCATATCAATGTCGAGCCAGAGGGTGGTTTCGAGTGTACTTGTGGTAACAAGGGCTGCCTAGAAACGGTGGCTTCTGCGACAGGTATTGTGCGTGTGGCACGCCAACTAGCAGAGAGCTACGCCGGAGATTCCCCTATCAAGCAGGCTATTGATAATGGAGAGACAATTAGCAGCAAAGAGATTTTCCAAGCTGCTGAGAAGGGAGATCTTCTTGCAGACAGAGTCGTTGAGAAAGTTAGTTTTTATCTGGGCTTGGCAGCTGCCAATCTCAGCAATACCCTCAATCCGTCTGCTCTTGTATTAGGAGGTGGTGTATCGGCTGCTGGTGAATTCTTGCGCAGTCGTGTAGAATCTTACTTCTTACAGTTTGCCTTTCCAGCTGTTAAGACCTCAACAAAAATTAAAATTGCTGAGCTAGGTAATGATGCCGGTATCATCGGTGCGGCTAGCCTAGCCCGTCAATTAAACGCTTAAAGGAGTTATTGGAGCTATGTCATCACAAGTGATTAATTGGATTTTGACCATTCTCATCATTCTAGCTTTTATTGGCTGGGCGCTTTGGCGTTATTTATCAATCCGTCGTGCTGCTAAATTTATCGATAATGATGAGTTTAAAACACTCATGCATCAAGGACAGGTCATTGATATCCGCAGCAGTGCACAATTTCATGATAAGCATATCCTAGGAGCTAGGAACTTCCAAATGACCCAGTTCAAAGAGTCACTTTCAGCCCTGCGTAAGGACAGACCTGTTCTAATTTATGATAATGTTCGCACCCAAGGAATTCCAAAAGCTGTTACGCTCTTGAAAAAGGCGGGCTTTAGAGATATTTATGTCCTGGAATCGGGGTTTGAAAATTGGGACGGCAGAACCAAGTAGTTCTGCTGAAATCTCCCTAATTTTTTAACTTATAAATGTCTTGAGTTTTGCATCTTGTCAGAATTTAGCAGTTATGCTATTATAGACAGGTAGCCGCTATAGTTAAATGGTATAATAGAGCAATGGTAATGCTCCGTTCCGAGTTCGATTCTCGGTGGTGGCAGTAAGTAAGATCTGGTAATCACGGGTTACTAGATTTTTTTGTATCAAGAGGAGATAGGCATGAATTTCGATCAACAATTTTTAAAAGACTTTGAAGACTGGATCCATACCCAAGTGACAGTCAATCAGACAGCCATGGAAGCTAGTAAAAAGGTTTGGGATGAGGACAAAGACCAACGTGCCAAAGATGCCATGGTCCGTTATGAAAGCCGCCTGGATGCTTATGAATTTATCCAAGGGAAGTTTGCCAACTACCATCAAGGCAAGGGCTTCCACGATCTTCCAGATGGACTTTTTGGTGAAAAACGATACTAAATGAAAAGAGCCAAGCTAAAAATGTCCATTTTTTAGATCAATAGCCTTGAAAAGCCCTAGTTATCGCATTTTCTCTGCTTAAAACTATTTATTTTTTGATAAGAAACTGCTATACTAGGGAAGTAAATAAAAGTTTTTTGGAGAAAGACATGTCTAAGAAGAAAAATCGCAAAAAAGCATTGAAATTACAAATGAAGCGCCAAGGTCTGCTTAAATCAACAGCACCTGTAGCTCAGCCAGCTCCTGCCCCTAAGGCTGCTCCTCAGCAAGACCTTGCCCCTAAAGCTACTGCAGGTTCATTGGATGAGTTTGCTGCTTCAACAGCCGTTGCTGATATCCGTGCCAACCTTGTAGAAACTCTCTATGAAGCAGGAATCACATCAGCAGCTGATTTTGCGAACTGGACTGAAAAAGACCTGCTTGGTCTCAAGGGTATCGGGCCAGCAACAGTCAAGAAATTGCAAGAAAACGGCGTTAGCTTCAAAGCCTAAAAGAAGCCCCCTATCAGAGGAGTAAGAGCAGGTATCTGTCACAGAGAGCGGTAGCCGTTGAGAAATCCGTACAGATAGCTCTTGCGGGTTGCTGATAGATCACAACTGTATAATTAAGTTGCAGAAAAAGACTGGCTCTATCAGCTCGTTTTTTCTGAATGTGGGTGGTACCGCGGATTATAGATTCGTCCCTGTCTAACTAATGTTAGGCAGGGATTTTTATATAGATCGCTGAGCCGTTAAGCCCTTCAAAGAGAAATAAGTGGTTTGACACAGTCCACTAACCAAACAGAAACTGCTATTGTAGGAGGTGATTATGGACCCAAAAAAGATACTCGACACTACCCGTCGCTATGTCAGAGAGCGCCTAGAAGGTGAGGGAAGCGGTCATGACTGGTGGCATATTGCGCGTGTTACTAAGACTGCTCTGACTATCGGTCGTGCTGAAAATGCTGACCTCTTCACCGTGGAGATGGGAGCACTGCTACATGACATGGCTGACAGCAAGCTCTTTGATGAAGGCAAAGCTCTAGCTGAGATTGAGAATTTTCTAACTGAGCAAGGATTATCACCAGTCCAAATCACTGAAATCATCAGTATCATGACAGGGATTTCCTATAAGGGAGGGCACAACACCGTCCAGCTTTCCCTAGAAGGTCAGGTTGTTCAAGATGCCGATCGTCTCGATGCTATCGGCGCTATCGGCATGGCCAGAACCTTTGCCTACTCAGGTAATAAAGGACGCCTAATCCATGATCCTAGCATGAAGCCAAGAGAAAATCTTAGCCTAGAGGACTACCGCAAGGGTGAGGACACCGCCATCATGCACTTCTACGAAAAGCTCCTCAAACTCAAAGACCTCATGAACACAAAAGAAGGTAAACGCTTAGCCCAAGGTCGACACGAGTTTATGGAAACCTATCTCCAGCAGTTTTATGCTGAGTGGGAAGGGGAGAGGTAGGAAGGAGAATTAGAAACTTGTGTAAATTTTGCACAGGTTGAACTGTTCGGAAAAATCGAACAGTTCAGCAAAGAAACCAGATGTACAAAAGGGAAAAAATATGAAAAGAAATCTTCAAACTCTGTTATTAATATCTTTGATAGCAATCTTAGTTATTACCTATTTAACTTGGACTGGTTTTATAAGTGTCAAAGAACTCATTAATGGTGCGATTATTGGTGCAATGGTTTCATTAATGGTATCGGTTCCTTTTGAGTATTTAAATTATAAAAATAACCAGAAAGGTAACCTAGAAGCCTATTTTTGGAAGGGGATAGTACCTTATCAAAATTCTTTACAAGAGATTTTCGCTTCTTCAAGAGAATTTCATTCTTTTGAAAGTATTATTTTTGAAAAATATGATATTCCTAAAGAATCAGATGATTGGAGAGACTATTTAGAAGCTTTTAATAAGTACGAGAACACGCTAACGCCAAGGATTGAAAAATTTTGTGAAGAGATTGATCGTGCGACAAATTCACATAATAATGTGGTGCCTTTTTTAAGTGCTCGTCTACAAAATATTGAAATGAAGAATTTGTTTGAAAGAACAGATAAAGTCTATGAAAAATGTTATAAAACTTATACGATAATAGAAAATATTGATTGGACACTAACTGAAGCTAGACAACTAATAGACGATATCAAGATTAGCGAATATGACCCTATTAGACAAAACTGTAGCAAACTAATTGTTTTAAGGTGGTTATCTGATTTATATTTTAACAATTATGATAGAGGTATAGAGGATATTGAGGATAATGAAAATATAAGTAAGACTGATGAGGAGAATGTAGGAAAAGCTAAATATGATTTAAACACTTCAATTGATGAAGTTATGGAAATGATGAGAAAATAAATTTAAAGGAGCAAAACTAATGTCAAAAGAACTTTCACCAAAATACAATCCAGCTGAGGTTGAGGCTGGGCGTTACCAAACTTGGTTAGACCAAGATGTTTTCAAGCCGTCTGGCGACAAGAAGGCTAAGCCTTACTCAATCGTGATTCCACCACCAAATGTCACTGGGAAATTGCACCTTGGACATGCTTGGGACACGACACTTCAAGATATCATTATCCGTCAAAAGCGCATGCAAGGTTTTGATACCCTTTGGCTGCCTGGCATGGATCATGCGGGTATCGCTACACAGGCCAAGGTCGAAGCTCGCTTGGCTGAAGACGGGATTTCCCGTTACGACCTCGGCCGTGAAAACTTCTTGGACAAGGTCTGGGAATGGAAGGACGAATATGCCGCAACCATCAAGGAGCAGTGGGGCAAGATGGGGATTTCTGTCGATTACTCACGTGAGCGCTTCACTCTTGATGAAGGCCTGTCAAAGGCTGTTCGTAAGGTCTTCGTTGAGCTTTATAAAAAAGGCTGGATCTACCGTGGTGAGTTCATCATCAACTGGGATCCCAAAGCTCGTACGGCTCTGTCTGACATCGAGGTTATCCACAAGGATGTCGAAGGCGCCTTCTACCACATGAACTACATGTTGGAAGATGGTTCACGCGCCCTTGAGGTCGCAACCACTCGTCCGGAAACCATGTTTGGTGATGTTGCGGTAGCGGTTAATCCAAATGATGATCGCTACAAGGACCTGATCGGCAAAAATGTTATCCTGCCAATCGTTAACAAACCAATTCCAATCGTTGCCGATGAGCATGCGGATCCTGAATTTGGAACTGGTGTCGTTAAAATCACGCCTGCTCATGACCCTAACGATTTTTTGGTCGGTCAGCGCCACAATCTGCCGCAAGTCAATGTCATGAATGACAACGGTACTATGAATGAACTGGCTGGTGAATTTGTCGGCATGGATCGCTTCCAAGCTCGCAAGGCTACGGTTGCCAAATTAGAAGAAATTGGTGCCCTTGTCAAAGTCGAAAAAATGACCCACTCGGTCGGTCACTCAGAGCGTACTGGTGTTATGGTTGAACCTCGCCTGTCTACTCAATGGTTTGTCAAAATGGATCAGCTGGCTAAAAATGCTATTGCCAACCAAGATACAGACGATCGTGTGGACTTCTATCCGCCACGTTTTAATGACACCTTCCTGCAATGGATGGAGAACGTCCACGACTGGGTTATCTCCCGCCAGCTCTGGTGGGGTCACCAGATTCCTGCTTGGTACAATGCCAATGGTGAAATGTATGTCGGGGAAGAAGCACCGGAAGGCGACGGCTGGACACAAGACGAAGATGTCCTTGATACGTGGTTTAGCTCGGCTCTCTGGCCATTTTCAACCATGGGCTGGCCTGACACGGAAGCAGAAGACTTTAAGCGTTACTTCCCAACCTCAACCCTTGTCACAGGTTATGACATCATCTTCTTCTGGGTGTCTCGTATGATTTTCCAATCCTTGGAATTCACTGGCCGCCAGCCTTTCAAGAATGTCCTCATCCACGGTCTTATTCGCGATGAGCAGGGACGTAAGATGTCCAAATCCCTCGGAAACGGTATCGACCCCATGGATGTTGTCGATAAATACGGTGCCGATGCCCTGCGCTGGTTCCTCTCAAACGGCTCTGCGCCGGGGCAAGACGTCCGCTTCTCTTACGAAAAGATGGATGCTGCTTGGAACTTCATTAACAAAATCTGGAATATTTCCCGCTATATTCTCATGAACAATGAAGGCTTGACACTTGATCAAGCGACAGCCAATGTCGATAAGGTTGCTGCGGGGACAGCAGGAAATGTCACGGACAAATGGATTCTCCACAACCTCAATGAGACCATTGGCAAGGTTACGGAAAACTTTGACAAGTTTGAGTTTGGAGTGGCCGGTCATATCCTCTACAATTTCATCTGGGATGAATTCGCCGACTGGTATGTGGAATTGACCAAGGAAGTCCTCTACAGTGACGATGAAGACGAGAAGGTGATTACCCGCTCAGTCCTCCTCTACACGCTAGACAAGATTCTGCGCCTCCTCCACCCAATCATGCCGTTTGTGACGGAAGAAATCTTTGGACAATATGCAGATGGCTCAATCGTCACAGCAGCCTATCCGACGGTTAATCTTGCTTTTGAAAATGAGGCTGCGCATAAAGGCGTGGAAAGTTTGAAAGACTTGATTCGTAGTGTTCGAAATGCGCGTGCTGAAGTCAACGTAGCACCAAGCAAGCCAATCACTATCCTTGTCAAAACCAGCGACAGCGACTTGGAAAGCTTCTTCAATGCTAATGTCAACTACATCAGGCGTTTCACCAATCCTGAAAAACTTGAAATCTCAAGTGATATCGACACCCCAGACCTTGCCATGTCAGCCGTCATCACAGGCGCCGAAATCTTCCTGCCGCTGGCAGACCTGCTCAATGTCCAAGAAGAGTTAGAACGCCTAAACAAAGAATTGGCCAAATGGCAAAAAGAACTGGACATGGTTGCTAAAAAACTCGGCAACGAACGCTTCGTCCAAAACGCCAAACCAGAAATCGTCCAAAAAGAGCGCGACAAACAAACCGACTACCAAGCCAAATACGATGCAACAGTAGAGCGGATTAAAGAGATGGAGAAGCTTGAAAGATAAACACATGAAGCCCAGCCTAAAAGGTTGGGCTTTTGGTATAATAACAATGAGTATATATTATCTAAAAGGAGAGTTAGTAATGCCATTTGAATCAGGAGGAAGAGCGGATAAATTAGGAAATAGGTATGAACTTAATTGGATTGTGCTGAAATTTATTGATATTATTACTGAAAAGATCGAGGCTATAAAAATTGAAGCTATTGGAGAGGATGAAAGAGGAGTTGATGTTTGGATAAAATATAAAGATGGACACAAAGAGGCGCAACAGTGTAAGGGACGTAATGGTACGAAAGAAATTTGGACTATCTCTGATTTAAATCAAAAAGGCATACTGGAGAATTGGAGAAATCACTTAGAACGGGATTCACGAACAGAAGTTGCTTTAGTCAGTCCTCTTCCTTTTTTGAACTTTTCTGATTTGATTTATAGAGCTAAAACAAACGATAATGTCCAGTCTTTTATTGATTATCAAATTAAAACATCTTCTGAGATGAAAAAATTATTTGATAACTATATCAGATATATGAAACTATCTACTGAAAATGACGTTCATAAAATTATTGATTTTTTAAACAGGACAGTAATTAGGCAAGAGCCTAATCCAGAGAATGAGGAGTTTATAATCGATAGAATTAGTCAATATTTTTTGGATGATGCTAATAGTATAAAATCGAAATTTATTAATTTAATTTTAAATGGTGAAATCTTTGGCAAGTGGATTTCGATTACAGATTTAGAATCATTTATTAAGAAGGAGAAAATAGAATATAGAAATTTAGCGCATGACACACGGATAATGCCTAGAATAAGGGCATTAAATGATGAATATAAAAATCGTTTTAAAGTATTGAATTCTGGTTTGGAAATTCGTAAACAACTTGAACAATGTATAAATTATATTCAAGAAGGAAAGTCTATTATTATTCATGGGAAAGCTGGTAATGGAAAAAGTGGTTTAACAGAAAATATTATTGATTGGTGTGATGAAAATCAGATTTTCCATTTAGATATAAAGCTCGACAGTCATATTCCTAAAAATTCAACCCAGTCATGGAGTGAGGAGTTAGGTTTTCCGGCAAGTATTAGTTTTTGTTTAGATGCTATTTCTAAGGAAGATCATTTAGTATTAATTTTAGACCAGTTAGACGCATTAAGATGGACTGCTAGAAATTCTAAAAATTCTATTGCAACTTGTTTGGAGTTGATTAGAGAAATACAAAGTGTTAATCTAGAGAGAAAAAACAAGATTTCTATTATTTTTGTGTGCAGGAGTTATGATTTAGCTAATGATAGTGGAATAATGTCACTTTTTGAGCAAAAAAACAAAGATAATAATGAATTTTGGCAAAAAATTGCAGTTGACGAATTTTCAGAAGAAGAAGTTCAGAGAATTTTAGGAGGTAAATATCAAGGCTATCCTCGTAAACTACAACAGTTATTAAAAACACCAAGCAATCTTTATATTTGGGAACAGATTAGTGATGTAACAGAGTATTATCAAATAACTAGTACCTATAATCTAGTAGATAAATGGTGGGGAGATTTATCTGAAAAATGCTGGGAAGCAGGTTTAAGTGAAGATGACCTAAATAATTTAAAAGAACAGTTCGTCAATTTATTTATTGATACAGGAGAAATTGTATTTAGTAAAAGAAGGATTAGAGGGAGCGAGAGAGCTTTACGATATTTGATTAGCCAAGGAATGTTAATGGAGGAATCTAATAAGGTTTCCTTCAGTCATCAATCATTTTTAGACTGTTTTGTTGCTGAGCAAATGATTGACGCTTATTATTCTGGCCAGAGTATGAATGATATAGTTGGAAATAAGCAACAGCAGAATCCTACTAGGCGTTATCAATTTCAAATTTTTCTACAATCTCTGATGGAAGAATCTGAAAAAGATTTTTTGGATTTTGGAGATATATTAATAAAAAATGATGATATAAGATTTAATTTTAAATTTGTTTTCTTCGAGATTATTGCTAGTATACAAAATCCTTCCGAAAAGATATTACAATATTTAGGGGGACTAATTCAAAAATCAAAATTTAAAAATCATATATGCCAAACTGTTATTAGTGGACATCCTTCATACGTTAATTTTTTAGTAAAAGAAGGAATTTTACCAAAGTGGTTAGTTGAAAATAAAATATTGGTTATTAATTTGTTAAGCAGTATTTCCCCAAACTATACAAGTGACAGTATTGAATTTATTTCTCAATCAATTAGAACTTCTGATAATAAAGATGAGTGGCGTGGTTGTTTTTTTAGTGATTATCATAATGACTCGGAAGATTTTTTTCAATTAAGATTAGAATACTGGAAAACTTGTGTGAGGAATATAGACTGGTTTGACGATTTTTATAAAAATATTAATAGATATACGATTGATATTTTAGTTTTATTCCTAGAACAGTATCAAGAGAAAGATAACACAGATAGATTTTATAGTGAATCGAAAATTTTTGATGAAATTTCTAAAGAGTATATAAGTGAAAATTACAGTTATATTGTTAATCGCCTATTACCATTTGCTAAAAAATTCTCAAAAATCAATTTATCGAAATATAATTTTGCATTGATAGAAAGAGATGGAGTGCAAAGATTTTATATTAGTATACTCCATAAAGCAAATAAATACTTCGCATATAAGGAACCCGAGGCCTTCTTTACACATTACAAAGATTATATGGGAAAAGGTGATTGTTTTTATAACGAGTTAATCTTAGATGCACTTTACTATTTACCAATTGACTATGCTGATAAATGTATTAAATATTTACTAGTTGACTTTGATAAAACACTCTTTGAGCAGTCAGAGGGATATGAGAGAAAAATGGTCTTAGCTAAACGATTAATTGGTAAAGTATCAGCTAATTGTTCACTAGAACTATACAATCAATTAGAATATAAAATTATTCATTACCTATCACCTAAAGCATTGCAAAGGCTTCAAAGCCGCATTGATACTAATAAAACACAAAATAATTATGTAGTTTATTGGCCGTTTTGGGGAGAGCTTCAATATAGATTGTTGCCGATTTTGCCACAAGAAAGAATGAGTAAAGAGGCAACTGAATTATTGCAAGTTTTAGAACGTAGTAATAATTTTCAAGATTCTTTTTATGAGTCAAGAAGTGGAAGTGTGATTTCGCCATTAAATGGTAAAGTAGTCTCTACTAAGTCATGGGAGAGAATTCTTATTAATAGAAAAGATAGGAGGCAATCTAAATGGGATGAAAAACGTCATGTTTTTGTTGAATCTTCACCTGCTGAATTATCAAGAAATTTTAGAGATACAGTTTCTCAAGAACCTCATACCTACATACCTTTATTTTTAAAATTATCTTATGAGCATAAAATAAATAAACATTATCTTTATGGTCTGTTGGGAGCTATCAAAGATCTGAAAGAGATTTCAGATAGTTTATTAGCTGATATCGAGGTGATTCTTCTGAACTATATTGATTCAGAAAGTTATGATAGTCTATATCATTTCTTTGCTATAATAGATAAGCATCCAGAGGTCAATTGGTCCGCAAGTGTACTAGAGAGATTGCAAGAGTATTTAAAACAAACAAAATTAGATACTTTAGATAAATTTAGTAAAATTGAAAATTTAGAAGATTATGTAAGACAATCATATTCTACTTTAAGAGGGTATGGGATTCATGCTTTGGATAAATTAATAACATTGTCACCAAATTCTATTCCATATTTTAGAGATACTATATATTTACTCGCTATCGATCAGACTGATTATGTAAGATTTAATTCTATTTTTCTTATTGCTACTATCTTAGAAACAGACAAAGAATTTGCTAAAGAGCTTTTTGAAGTAGTTTATGATAAGGATGAACGAATGTTAGCACATTGGTGTAGTAATTACATCGTGCATAAATTTTATGATAATTATAAAGATAAAATTCAGGATTTATTACAGTCAGGATTTACTTCAAATGATAAATTACTTGTCAAAAAATCATCCTCTTTGATTACAGAAATTTATTTGAATAAAGGAGATATGAAGTCAAAAGTTTACGGTGGGGATGAACTTCAAGCAGAAAGTATTTGTCAGATGGCGGTTAACTATTTAAAAATAAAAGACAATAAAGGAAAAGCAAAGGACATCGTATCATATTATTTAGTAAATGATGATGTTAATTTAGAAAACATTCTACCGCAATTATTTTTAAAAGGTTTGCTGGATGTTGAAGAAGATAAAGATTTGATAATTAGCTTATTAACCTCTAAATATAGAGGAAAGTTATACTATTATTTTTTAAAGTTTCTTGAAAAACAAGTATCAATTTTAGAATATGAGGAAATTATTTTTGAAACAGTACCAAAACTTTTATCTAAAAATTTGGATTTAGAAATAGAACCTTATTATATTAGATTAGTGGAGGAGCGCATCTCAAAACTAATACTAACTCTTTACGATGAACATAAGGGAGATGAAGTTGCTGAAATGTGTTTAGATATTATTGATCAAATGTTTGAGAATGAATTTGGTAGCTCAAGAATTCTAATTAATGAATTAATGAAAAAGTAAAATTTATTTGTAGTATATTCTTTATTTTAAATCTTTTTGTTTATATAAGTTTTTTTGATATTTTTCCGAATAATAAGCAAAGCACGCCTTTCCACTTGTTTCCTATTCCATTTTGTAGTAAAATATAACTACAAAATAAAAATTTAAAGGGAGTGATTTCATGGCTGTACCAACTTCAGTTCGTTTGTCGGATGAGTTAAATGAAAAACTGACTTTGTGGACGAGTTCCCACAATATTAGCAAATCCGAATTTATTGCGCAGGTTTTGGCAGAAAAATTGGAAGATCTCTATGATATCCAGGAAGCTGATTTGGCTATGCAGGAGTGGTTTGATGATGGACAAGTGACTTACTCTCACGATGACATGATGAAGCGTTATGGCTAAATATCAGGTTCGCTATGCTTCGACCTTTTTCAAGGCCATGGATAAACTGGATAGGGGAACACAGAAGGTGATTGCCAAATGGATTGATAAACATTTGGTAGATGTTAACTTTCCAAAAGCACCAGGGAAATACCTAACAGGAAATCTTTCAGGTTATGTTCGTTTTCGTGTAGGTTCCTATCGAATCATTGCTCAGGTTGATGATGAAAAGTTTATCATTATGAATGTCCATGTAGCCAAACGCTCAGAGGTTTATAGATTTAAGGGAAAAAATTAAAACCAAGTCCATCTTATTATGGGCTTGGTTTTATTATCCTCAAAACTCCAACAGCAAGTGTCTTTTTCTTACAAAATTGTAAGAATGCAGAGCCAAATTGTAAGGTTCAGGGAGGAAATTTTCGGTAAACTAAAGGTGGTTAAAGATAAGAAGTCCATTTGGCTCACTCCAGCTGCATGTTGAGAGTCATTTTGGCTTATCATAAATAGAAAAGAGGCTAGCAATGCTATTAGAAATTAATCATCTCAAGAAAGTTTTCCGCACGCGCTTTTCCAAGGAAGAGACCCATGCGCTGCAAGATGTCGACTTTAAGATTGATAATGGCGAATTTATCGCCATTATGGGCGAGTCGGGTTCTGGTAAGACCACGCTTTTAAATATTCTGGCGACCCTAGAGAAACCAACGGAAGGCTCCGTCATGCTTAATGGTCGTGATATTACTAAGATCAAAGAGAGCCAGCTGGCTAGTTTTCGGCTGAAAAATCTAGGCTTTGTCTTTCAGGAGTTTAACCTGCTGGATACCCTTTCTGTAAGAGACAATATCTTTTTGCCTCTGGTCTTGGATAGAAAACCCTATCAGGAAATGAATCACCGTTTAAATGAACTGGCTCCCTTGCTCAGGATCCAAGAATTATTGGACAAGCGCCCTTTTGAGCTATCCGGTGGGCAAAAGCAAAGAGTAGCCGTAGCTAGAAGCCTTATGGCCAATCCTCAGGTTCTGCTAGCTGATGAACCTACAGCAGCCCTAGACTATCGTAACTCGGAAGACCTGCTCAATCTTTTTGAAACTATTAATTTGGATGGTCAGACCTTGCTCATGGTCACCCACTCGGCCAATGCTGCAGGTCATGCCAAGCGTGTTCTTTTCATCAAGGACGGTCGGATTTTCCACCAGCTCTACCGTGGTGAGAAAAGCAATAAAGATTTTAGTAAGGAAATTTCGCTAGCCATGTCAGCGCTACTAGGAGGTGAGTAGGATGTTCTATCTAAAAATGGCTGTTCGCAACCTCAAAAACTCCACGAGTCAGTACGGCCCCTTCATGCTGGCCAGCCTCCTGCTTTTCTCCCTGCTTTGTTCATCGTGGCTGATTTTACTCAGCCCTATGGGAAAAGAGATGAGCACTGGAGCTACGACCTTGGTTTTAGGACTTTTTGTCCTGACCATCTTTTCTATCATCATGGAGCGCTATAGTTACAAGATCTTACTCAAGCAGCGCAGCCGTGAATTCGGACTCTACAATATGTTGGGAATGAACAAGACCCAAGTCAGTTTTATAGCGACGCTGGAGCTGGGGATCATCTTTTTGGGATTAACTCTCATAGGTTCTGTCTTCAGTGCCGTTTTCTCAAAGTTTCTCTACCTCATTTTTGTCAATATTATCGACTATAACAGGCTTAATTTAAAACTGACCATCCTGCCCTTTATTCTGACCATTCTGATTTTTGCAGGGATCTTTCTAGTCTTGGAGCTGACAGCCCTCTGGCATATCAGAAAGTCTTCTCCCTTAAACCTTTTCAGTAAGCAGGAGCAAGGGGAAAAAGAACCTCGTGGCAATATTATCCTAGCAGCAGCTGGACTCTTATCACTGGGTTGGGCTTACTATCTTGCTTTAACATCTACCGATTCTGCAGCTCTCGTGGTCCTCTACCGTTTCTTTATCGCTGTGCTATTGGTTATTGCAGGGACCTATCTCTTTTACATCAGTTTTATGACTTGGTACCTCAAGCACCGTCGTAAAAACAAGGCTTATTACTACCAGCCCGAACATTTTGTGACCACCTCGCAGATGATCTTTCGCATGAAGCAAAATGCGACAGGGCTAGCTAGCATCACCCTGTTAGCGGTCATGGCTCTGGTCACCATCGCCACCACAGTGTCCCTCTACAGCAATACCCAAAATATAGCTAGAGAGACCTTCCCAAAGTCTGTTCGAATTAGGTATAGTACCAAGAATGCTGATGGTCGTAAACAGCTACAAGCAAATGTTCTAGACAAATTGGATAAATCAGACAAGAACCTGATAGACTATACAACCAATATGATATTTATGCCCGTAGGCAAGCAAAAGTCTATCCAAGTGACGGCTGATACTATCTCTCAAGGTGCTATAAAGCAAGGGTTTATCTATGTTATCACCCAATCTGATTTCCGTAGATTAGGAAACGCTTTCCCCAACCTGAAAAAGAAACAAGCAGCCTTCTATATCCAAAAGGGGAACAGCCAGCTAAAAAGCCTTGATCTATTTGATCGGCATTACGACGTTGTCAAAAACTTTAAAGATGTGAAGATGCCAGACGCTGCAACGACCTACAATTCAGGTGTCCTAGTCGTCTCCAATCGCCAGGAAGCCAAGGCTATAGTAGCAGCTTACAACCCCTATCTATCTAAGATGACAGAAATTAGTGAAAATTATACAGCCTATCTGGATTTATCTGATAAGGAGATCAAGCAAGTTGCGCCAGATGTCAATAATAGCATTATTGGTGATGATGGGATCTTGGACACGCGCCAAGACTACCTAGCAGAAGGCTATAGGATATTCGGCGGGCTACTCTTCACAGGTGTCCTTCTAGGCAGCAGCTTCATTTTGGGCTTAGCCCTGATTATCTACTATAAACAATATTCTGAAGGGCATGAAGACAAGAAGTCCTATCGTATCTTGCAAGAAGTCGGTATGAGTGAAGGACAGGTAAAAAAGACCATCAATTCACAAATTATCCTTGTCTTCTTTATGCCCCTGGCCTTTGCTGCCTTGCACTTTGTCATGGCTATTCCCATGCTTAAGCAGCTGCTTCTAGCTTTTGGTGTATCCAGCTCCAATCTGGTCTACCTTGTCAGCCTTATAACGGTTGCGCTTATCGCTTTGATCTACTTTATCATCTATCGCTTAACCAGTCGCACATACTACCGTCTGATTGAGCGCTAATCTCAAAGAATTACTCCCTGGGCTTCTGGGTCGGCAGTTTCGACTCAGGGCCTTTTATGTTAAAATGACTAATAATCTCCCTAGAGAAATTAGCTTTAGAAAGGACGCCTATGAATCAGTCCAAAGGGAAAATTTATCTGGTTGAAGATGATCCGACCATCGTATCGCTCCTTAGCCAGCATTTATCAGACCGCTATCAGGTGGCCAGTGTCCGCAATTTTCGTGATGTCCGTCAAGAAGCTGAAGCGTTCAAACCTGATCTCATATTGATGGATATTACCCTGCCTTATTTCAATGGCTTTTATTGGACAACAGAGATTCGCAAGTCCATGACTCTGCCTATTATCTTTATCTCCTCTAGCGACGATGAGATGGACATGGTCATGGCACTCAATATGGGCGGTGATGATTTTATTGCCAAACCTTTTTCGCTGCCCCTTTTAGATGCTAAAATCTCAGCTTTTCTACGCAGAGCCCAGCAGTTTACGGCTGATGTTCTGCATATAGGTGAATTTAGTCTGACACGTGACGGTCTTTTGTCTAACGGTGATAGGCAGGTGACCTTATCACCAACCGAAAATAAGATTTTAACCATTTTACTTTCCCACAAGGATCAAGTGGTTTCCAAGGAAGAATTGCTGGAAAAGCTCTGGGAAAATGAGAGTTTTATCGACCAAAACACCTTAAATGTCAATATGACCCGTCTGCGTAAAAAAGTCAGCCCCTTGGCTTTCAACCATATCCATACAGTGAGAGGAGTAGGCTATATCATCAAATGATTAGGAAATTTATCAAGGAATATGGGCTTTGGTATCTGATATACGCTCTCATGGTTGTCCTCTTCCTTTTGAACTTTTGGCTCTACCATTTGCCTCTGATCTATTTTATCAATACGCTAGCTTTTAATACTCTGATGTTTCTTGGCTTTAGTCTCTGGCTTTATAGCCGTTTTTCCAGCAAGTTAAAACAGCTAAATAATACTGCGGTTCATGTTGAACTGTCGGATTTTAAAAGATGGCAGTCCCCTAGTGACAAAAGTTACCAGGCTATTATCGCTGATCTAAAAGCCAAGGAAGCTGAGATCCTATTGGATACAGTGCAAGACCGCAATCGTCTAGAAGCCATGATTAAAATGTGGTCCCATCAGATGAAGGTGCCGATCTCTGCTCTATCGCTTATGGCCCAAACTCAGCAGCTGGACAAGAACGAAGTCGAGCAGCAACTGCAACGGCTCCAAAACTATCTCAACACCTTATTAGCCTACCTAAAATTTAGCCAGTACAATGATGACTTTCGTTTTGAGAAGACTTCTGTGCGAGAGCTCTCTGTCGATCTTGTTAAGACCTATCGCACCCTCTGCCTTGCTAAAAATCTATCGGTGAGCATTGAGGGTGATTGGCAGGTCGAGACGGATAAAAAATGGCTGACCTTTGCCCTAGCCCAGATTCTGGACAATGCTATTAAATACTCCCATGACGATAGCCAAATCACCTTGACCATGACTGAGCAAGGTATATCTATCAGTGACCAAGGAATAGGGATATTACAGGAAGATCTTCCCAGACTATTTGAAGAAGGTTTTACAGGCTATAATGGTCACGAGCACCAGAAGGCTACAGGGTTAGGTCTCTATATGACCAAGCAAATCTTGGACAGGCTTGGCTTGACTATTGCGATTAGCAGTCAAGTTGGTCAAGGAACCAGCGTTCAAATCACAAGATCATAACCCCCGTACAAAAACCGCTTCCCAAAGGTTAGAGATAATTTTATCCTTTAGAGAAGCGGTTTTTAAAGATGAAAAGTCAATCCAAACTAGCGTAGGTAGTCAGATTTTAATTTGGCTATGAGATCAGCTAGATAACTTTCCTCACCATAACCACGTTGCCTGAGTCCACTTTCTGCACAGTCCAAGACACGTTGGCTAAGGGCGTGAATATCTTTTAAATAGTGTGACTCAAGTCTTGGTTTTGAGAAGTAGCGTCTCATAGCCCTGTAGTCATGATCAAAGGAGTGAAACAGCGGCTCATCCCTGAGGAGATCTTTGAGACGATTTAGATTGGCCATAAGACCTAAGTGAAAGGCAACAGGAACAAAAGACTGATCGAGTGCTTGAGCACAGGTGCTACGGAATTCAACAGTCCCCCGCTTGGTCAAGTCCTGATAGTGGTAGGCACGGTGCCAGCGAAAATCTTCGGGACGAGGGACGATGACATGTTGACTACCATCAAGAGCATAGGCTAAGACGCTCTCTTGAGCTAAAAAGTCTCTAGCACGAATCGGTGAAAAATAATAAATCTGACCATCACGCTCAACCGTGTATATCGAACTGAGCTCCAGCCAATCCAGATAGTCTTCTGTATCGGCAAACTCTCGTGGAAAAATGCCGACATTTTCTTCATAATAACCGTGCATAGATTGTTCCCAGAAAATATCTCTAGAAATCAGGGTGTCCCAGTCTGCACCGTCAAAGGGCGAATTGGCAAAAAGATAGGCCTTGACGGCTTCGACCTTGTTAAACGCATTGAGCACGTCTAAATAGTTAGCTGCCGTTACATCCAGCTGAACCTGATTGCCGCAGATAAAGCCTCCATAGTCTGGAAAATGGTGAAAGTCAGCTCTTTCTAGGGTCTTGCCAAGTTGTAAATAGCGCATGAGCATGAGGTAGCGAGAAGTCTTGATGGGACTATTATCATTCTCAGCCCAGCTTGGATGGATACCTTGTCCTTGGAGAGCATGCCCTCTTTCAGCTAGCCAAGGCTGGATGAGGGCCAGATAGTCCTTGAAGCGTCTCTCGATCTCTTCAATGTTTTCTGCTTTTTCAAAGGCAAACTCGATCACATTATAGGAAAATTCAAAGACGATATGGTCTTGACTGGGACTGTGAATCAGCTCAATAGCATGTCCATCTTGGTCACGTTTTCCAATCGTAAAAGCCTCTAACCCTCCAAGGTAGTCAAGAAGAGCCTTGGTGACATTAGTATTAGTCGAGGATTTATCCAGGCTAACAATGGGAAATTCAAATTCAACACCAATAAAGAGACGAGAATCTGTTTTTAGCCTAGTGAGATAGTTTTCTTGTAGTAGTTTTCGTGCATTTATCATTATTAGTCCTACCTTTGTGCATGCGGGTATCTATTACCGACCATTATAACAGAAAAATAAAATTGCTAGGGCCAATGGGGATAAGAGATTGGACTAAGTCAAACCTTATCCCCTATCTTAGAAGAAATTTTATCTATAAAACTGCTAGGAGAACACCTTTTTTTATGATAAAATAAATAGGATAAGGTCAAGTGGAGACACGGCTGTTTTCCTTAAGAAAGAGTGGAACTCCCTCATCTATTAGTATAGATGTTCCTTTCATAGTTCTAGGGAAAATACCGCTAGTGTCAATCATCACTTAAGATATGATAGAAGGAGAAGGAAATGGTAGAACCAAAGTATAAGCGCGTGCTGATCAAGCTCTCAGGCGAAGCCTTGGCAGGGGAAAAAGGTGTTGGTATCAATCTTCCTACTGTCCAAAAGATGGCTAAGGAAATCGCAGAAGTCCATGAGTCTGGCGTTGAGATTGCCTTAGTTATCGGTGGAGGCAATCTCTGGCGTGGAGAGCCAGCGGCCGATGCTGGTATGGATCGTGTTCAAGCCGATTATACAGGTATGCTTGGTACTGTCATGAATGCTCTGGTTATGGCTGACAGTCTCAAGCAGGTTGGCGTTGATACACGTGTGCAGACAGCTATTGCCATGCAGTCTGTAGCAGAGCCCTATATCCGGGGGCGTGCCCTTCGTCATCTAGAAAAAGGGCGCATCGTCATCTTTGGTGCTGGCATTGGATCCCCCTATTTTTCAACCGATACCACCGCAGCCCTTCGTGCAGCGGAAATCGAAGCTGACGCCATCCTAATGGCTAAGAATGGTGTTGACGGGGTTTATAATGATGATCCACGTAAAAATGCGGATGCTGTTAAGTTTGACGAACTGACCCATGTCGAAGTCATCAAGAAAGGGCTCAAGATTATGGATGCCACCGCAGCAACCATGTCCATGGACAATGATATTGATTTAGTAGTCTTCAATATGAATGAGCCAGGCAATATCAAGCGTGTTGTCTTTGGTGAAACCATCGGGACAACAGTTTCAAATAACCCATCAAAATAAGCAATAAGGAGAGAAAACATGGCAAACCCAATCGTAGAAACTGCAAAGGAACGTTTTACCCACTCACATGATTCCCTTGGTCGGGAATTTTCTGCTATCCGTGCTGGCCGTGCTAATGCTAGCCTTCTGGATCGTATCGAAGTGGAGTACTATGGTGCTCCTACTCCTCTAAATCAGCTAGCTTCCATCACTGTGCCAGAAGCACGTGTTCTCTTGATTTCACCTTTTGATAAGGGATCTATCAAGGATATCGAGCGTGCTATTAATGAGTCTGATCTTGGGATTAACCCCGCTAATGATGGCTCTGTCATCCGTTTGGTGATTCCAGCTCTGACTGAAGAAACTCGTAAAGAGTTAGCCAAGGAAGTCAAGAAGACTGGTGAGAACGCTAAAATTGCCATCCGCAATATCCGCCGTGATGCCATGGATGAAGCTAAAAAGCAAGAAAAAGCCAAAGAAATCACAGAAGATGAGTTGAAGACTCTGGAAAATGATATCCAAAAAGCGACGGATGAAGCGATCAAGAAAATTGATAGCATGATTGCTGAGAAGGAAAAAGAAATCCTAACAGTTTAATAATAAAAAAGATAGCCTGAGGTAGTCATGAACGTCTCGGGCTTTTTCAAGAGGATATAAGATGAATAACTTACTAGCGCAGACCATCATGGCTATGGTCACAGATGAAAATGACAGATTTTACTTTGCCCAAAAAGATGGGCAAACCTTAGCCCTAGATAAAAGCGAGGGAGAGTATGCCCTCGGTGATATGGTCCAGGGATTTGCTTATATGGATCAGCACCAAAAGTTGCGCCTGACCACACTTCCTATCACAGCGTCCCGTGATCGCTATGGCTGGGGTGAAGTGACAGAGGTTCGTCGTGATCTAGGTGTCTTTGTTGATACGGGACTTCCTGACAAGCAAGTCGTAGTATCCTTAGATGTCTTGCCAGAACTTAAGGAACTCTGGCCCAAAAAAGGGGATAAACTCTATGTCAAGCTAGAGTTGGATAAAAAAGACCGTATTTGGGCTACACCAGCAGATCCAGAAGTCTTCCAACATATAGCCAGACCAGCCTATGATAATATGCACAATCAAAATTTACGAGCGATTGTCTACCGCCTAAAATTATCTGGAACTTTTGTCTATCTGCCTGACAATAATATGTTGGGCTTCATCCATCCCAGTGAACGCTATCAAGAGCCTCGTCTGGGTGAGGAACTTCAGACCCGTGTTATTGGATTTAGACAGGCAGATCGTACACTTAATCTGTCATTGAAACCACGTTCATTTGAAATGTTAGAAAATGATGCCCAAATGATTTTGACCTACTTAGAGGCCAATGCAGGATTTATGACCCTCAATGATAAGTCCTCACCTGAGGATATCAAGGCGACGTTTGCTATTTCTAAGAGTCAATTTAAAAAGGCGCTAGGCAGTCTCATGAAGGCAGGAAAGATCAAGCAAGATTCATCAGGGACAGAGCTCCTGTGAGAAAATCCTGCTCGCCTGCTTCTTAGAGCTGTCTTAGTGCCAAGCCTAAACCAGCTAAGGTAGCCTGATATGAGGTAGGTGATAATTATTTTTTATCACCTTGATAAGTTATAAATATTTGTAGTCCTTTTGTAAAGGTGCTATGATTAATTCACTATATAACTAGAGGAGAAGTAACATGAAGCTTAAAAATATTTTGAAGATCAGTGCTGTTGCAATGGCTTCTGTTGCCATCTTGGCAGCATGTAGTTCAGGCAAGTCATCTTCTAATTCCGGAAAAGAGAAAGTTATCTTCGGGACAGTAGGGACTACTCGCCCCTTCTCTTACTCAGAAAAAAAGGGCGAGTTGACTGGTTACGATATTGAAGTCGCAAAGGCTGTCTTTAAGGATTCTGATAAGTATGAAGTAGAATTCAAAAAATCGGAATGGTCATCGCTCTTCACCAGTGTCCAGCAAGGTAAATTCCAAATGGCAGGTAATAATATTAGTTACAATGAAGAACGTAAGAACTTCCTCTATTCTAACCCTATTGCCAAAAATCCTTTGGTCTTAGCGGTTAACAAGGATAGCGGTATCAATAGTATTGATGATATCACTGGTAAGTCTACACAGGTTGTTGCTGGGACATCAACAGCTTCTATGCTAGAAGACTACAACAAGAAGAACAGTAATGATCAAACCAAGGTAAACTATACCAAGGAAGATATCAGTCAAATGCTGAGCAATGTCAACAATGGTAAGTATGACTATAAGATCTTTGAAACTCAATCAGTTAAATCAATTGTCAAAGAACAAAACCTTAAAGACATTAAACTGATCGACTTTGATACCAAAGATATCGGTGCTGATATTAATGACTCTGTTTATTTTGTCTTTGGAAATGATCAAAAAGACCTTCAAGACTTTGTCAATAAGCGTTTGGTAGAGCTTCAAAAAGATGGCACCCTGGCTAAATTATCTAAGAAATACCTAGGTAAGGAAGACTATGCACCAGTAGCCGATGAAATGAAAGTCCCTACAAAATAATAATTAATAATAGCGAGGTAGGAATCAATCCGTTTAGGATATGATCCTCCTTGTTTTTTATTTTTAAAAGTTATCCCAAATTCCCTCTTTTCTTCTGTCTAGAGACATCCTATAGTTTTTACCTATATGTATATACAATTATAAACAATTTGAAAGGACAAGAGGGCTGTGGGATAATAGGGACATAACTAATAGAAATGGAGACTAGCTATGACCTTTAAAAAATTTTTAGGTGCCTTTGGGCTCATCGCCCTAGCATCCATTATTCTTGTAGCTTGTGGTAATAAAGAAAGCGATAAAAGCACCCTGAGAGTCGGTGTTATGACTCTGGATGAAGTGTCTAAACCTATCTGGGATCAGGTTGCAAAAGATGCTGAGAAGGAAGGAGTCAAATTAGAGTTCGTAGAGTTTGCAAAATACTCTGAACCTAATGATGCGCTAGACTCTGGTGATATTGATGTCAATGCCTTCCAAACCTACGACTTCATGAATGAGTGGAACGATACTCATAAGACTAATATCGTTTCTGTAGGTGATACTTTGATCAGCCCTATCCGCCTCTTTTCTAAGACCAAGGGTAATAAAGCAGTTTACTCTGATGTCAAAGATATCCCAGATGGTGCTAAAATCGGTTTTAACAATGAAGCGTCTAACCAAAGCCGTGCCCTCTTTCTCCTACAGTCTGCTGGTTTGATTAAATTATCAACCAAAGAAGGGGACCTAGCAACAGTCAAAGATGTCACTGATAACCCACACAACTTTGATTTTACAACGGTTGATGGCGGTCAGCTTCCTAAGATTCTTCGCAGTGGTGATGTCGATGCTGCCGTTATTAATAACTCTTACGCTCAAGCCTCTAAAATCGACTATAAGACAACGATCTATACTGAAGATGTCAAAGGCGAAAGCTCTAAGAAATTTATCAATGTCATCAGTGCCAATGGCGATTGGAAAAAATCAGACAAGGCAGATGCTATCAAGACCTTAGTCAAGGTCTATCAAACGAAGAAAATTGGCCAATTAATTAGTGAATCATCAAATGGTGTTGATGTTCCAATCTGGAAGGGTGCCCCAGATACAACAGCATCAAGCAAGTAACAGCACCCTAGACGATACAATAGAGGTCTGGGACGGTTCGTCTCAGCCTCTATTTCGTGTTTTATGAGGAGAAAGCATGACAGTTTCCAGTCCAGATGAGCAGATTGAAAAATTTAGAAATGACGATATTGCCCAGCATTATTTTGAAGTCCTGCGGACCTTGATTGCCAAAAAATCTATTTTTGCTCAGCAGATTGGTTTAGCAGAGGTGGCAGCTTATCTAGGAGAGATTTTTTCCAGTGTTGGTGCCCAAGTGACCATCGATGAGTCCTATACAGCTCCCTTTGTTATGGCCAAATTCAAGAGTCCAAGAACAGAGGCGCCGACTATTATTTTCTACAATCATTATGATACAGTTCCGGCTGATAGCGACCAGCCCTGGACCCACGATCCCTTTACCTTGAGCATTCGAGATGGTTATATGTATGGGCGGGGTGTTGATGACGACAAAGGACATATTACGGCTCGTCTGACAGCCGTACGCAAGTACCTCCGTGAGGAGGGAGAGCTGCCGGTTAACATCACCTTTATCATTGAGGGAGCAGAAGAGTCAGCCTCTACGGATCTGGATAAGTATTTAGAGAAGTATCGCAATGAACTTATACCAGCCGATCTTTTGGTATGGGAGCAGGGAATAAAAAATAGCTTAGGCCAGTTTGAAATTTCAGGGGGCAATAAAGGAATTGTGACTTTTGATCTCAGTGTTGAGAGTGCAGAAGTAGATATTCATTCTAAATTTGGTGCCGTGATTGAATCAGCTCCTTGGTATTTGATCAATGCCCTTCAAAGTATGCGTGACCAATCAGGTCGCATCTTAATTGATGGGATCTACGACAAGGTCATTCCCCCGACTCAGCGAGAGCTGGATCTAGTGGAGACCTATGCCATTGAAAATGGGGAGCATCTCCATAAATTATATGGGCTGCGCCTCCCTACCCTTAAGTCAGAAAGACGTGATTTTCTAAAGACCTACTATTTTGAGCCAGCCTTATCCATCGAAGGGATCCAATCAGGATATCAAGGTCAAGGGGTCAAGACAATTTTACCCTCTCAGGCTAGTGCCAAGATGGAGATGCGTCTGGTGCCCGGCTTGACACCGGATTATGTCCTAGGATGTATCAAAGCCCATCTCAGAGATAAAGGATTTGATCGTGTCAAAGTGATCTATACCCTGGGTGAGGAAAGTCACCGCTCAGATATGTCCGCCGATGCTATTATTCGTGTAACAGAGCTGGCCAAGCAATTTTATCAAGCTGGTATCTCTATCTTACCGACCTCTGCAGGTACTGGTCCCATGCACAAGATGCACCGAGCACTTGGTATTCCCATGGCTGAGTTTGGTCTTGGCAATCCCAACAGCCGTGACCATGGGGGAGATGAGAATGTCTCCATTGCGGATTACTATACCCACATAGAATTGATTAAGGAGTTAATAAAATCTTATGAATAAACCCATTATATCCTTAGAGCATATTGATATCACCTTCCACCAGAAAAAACGTATCATAGAAGCCGTCAAAGATGTCTCAGTTGAGATTAATCAAGGGGATATCTATGGTATTGTCGGCTATTCTGGTGCTGGGAAATCGACCTTAGTTCGAGTCATCAACCTCTTGCAGATTCCAACTGCTGGAAAAGTGACAGTAGCAGGAGATGTTCTCTTTGATCAGCAGGAAGTTTCCTTTAAAGGGACTGCTTTGCGCCAAAAGCGTCAGGATATTGGTATGATCTTTCAACATTTCAATCTCATGTCTCAAAAAAATGTACGAGACAATGTCGCTTTTGCCCTCAAGCATTCCCATTTGAGTAAGGAAGAAAAGGCTAAAAAAGTCGAGGATCTCTTACACTTAGTTGGGTTAGAAGATCGCTCAGAAAATTACCCTGCCCAGCTTTCAGGGGGGCAAAAACAGCGGGTAGCCATTGCACGTGCCCTAGCTAATGACCCTAAAATTTTGATTTCAGATGAATCGACCTCTGCCTTGGACCCTAAAACGACTAAGCAAATTCTGGCCTTGCTAAAGGATCTCAATAAAAAACTCGGTTTGACGGTCGTCATGATCACTCATGAAATGCAGATTGTCAAGGATATCTGCAACCGTGTAGCCGTTATGCAAAATGGTCACCTGATCGAGGAAGGCAGTGTTTTAGATATCTTTGCTAATCCAAAAGAAGAGCTAACTCAAGACTTTATCAAGACAGCAACCGGTATTGATGAAGCACTGGACAAGATTAACCAGCAAGAAGCTGTTGAAAATCTGGCTGCAGGAGACTATCTAGTGCGCTTACGCTATGCAGGTGCCTCAACGGATGAACCCTTGCTTAATACCATTTACAGAGAATTTCAGGTCACAGCCAACATTCTCTATGCCAATATTGAAATCTTAGACAATACGCCTGTGGGTGAGATGATCGTCGTGCTGTCTGGCCAGCAGGTCTCAGAAGCACTCAAGGAGATTGAAAAATCAAACGTTAGTGTTGCCATTCTGAAAGGAGATCGTGCATGATGGATTGGATTAAAACATATTTGCCAAATGTCTATGATATTGGCTGGACAGGTGGCTTAACTGATGGTTGGTGGGATGCTATTAAGGCAACCCTCTATATGACTTTTTGGGGCTTTCTCATCGGTGCGACAGCCGGTCTGATCGCAGGGTTATTTTTAGTCTTGATGGGTCCTCGTGGTGTGATTGCTAACCGTCCTATCTACTGGATTTTGGACAAGTTCGTTTCGATCTTTAGGGCTATCCCCTTTATTATTTTAGTAGCAGTTTTAGGTGGTTTCACTAAGGTACTGGTGGGCTCCACCATCGAAGCTACTGCAGCGATTGTTCCCCTATCTTTTGCGACTTTCCCATTCTTTGCTCGTCAGGTACAGGTGATCTTTTCTGAGTTAGACTCAGGCGTCATCGAAGCCTCTCAAGCGAGTGGAGCCAACCTCTGGGACATTATCAAGGTCTACTTAAGCGAGGGACTACCAGAGCTGGTTCGTGTTTCTACCGTGACACTGATCTCAGTTGTTGGTGAGACAGCCATGGCAGGAGCCATTGGTGCTGGTGGTTTAGGAGATATGGCTATCAATATTGGGGATCAGTATAACCAAACGGATGTCACTTTAGTAGCGACCCTGCTGATTTTATTGATTATCATCATTATCCAATTTTCTGGTGACTGGCTTTCACGAAAGATCAGCCACCGTTAGTCTCGCTAGAAAGGCCATTAGGCCTTTTCTTATGAAAATGAGATTGACCTGCTACTAGAATTATATTATGATTAGAGGGTCTATAGTGAAAACTTTCTGATAATAGGCATTCGATAAATAAGGAGATCTTCTGATGAAACATATCTTTACAGTCTGGAATCGTACCAGTCTGCTCAAGCGCATCGCTATCGGTGTCCTGCTAGGTGCTATTCTAGGGATTGTTGCCCGTAAGGCTACGATTATTGGACTTTTAGGTGAGCTATTTGTAGGTGGACTTAAAGCGGTAGCACCGCTCTTAGTGTTTGCCCTCGTGGCCAATGCTTTATCGCAAACACGCGAGGGTCAAAAGTCCAATATGCTGACTATTGTCTTACTCTACCTATTTGGGACCTTTGCAGCGGCCTTGAGCGCCGTTGTTTCCCATTATATCTTTCCTATCACTATCCCTCTTTCAGAGCAGGCAGCGAAAGCTGCCTCCGACGTAGCTCAGTCGCCTAAGGGCATTGGCTCTGTTTTTCAGTCCCTTCTTTTAAATATGGTAGACAATCCAATCAATGCCATTGCCCAAGCAAACTATATCGGTGTTTTAGTTTGGGCTGTTGTCTTTGGATTTGCCATGCGTACAGCCAGTGAGCACACCAAGGATTTGCTCAATACCATGGCTGAAACAACCAGTCAGGTGGTGCGGTGGATCATTAACTTAGCCCCCTTTGGTATCCTCGGTTTAGTTTTTAAGGCCATCGCTGAAAATGGTGTCGGAATCCTCTCCAAGTACGGCGTTTTGATCCTAGTCCTGGTTGGTACTATGATCTTTGTAGCCTTGGTAGTCAATCCTTTAATTGGATTTGTCATGATGGGACGAAATCCCTATCCTTTGGTTCTGCGCTGCCTGCGTGAGTCTGGGATTACAGCCTTTTTCACACGCTCATCCGCAGCTAACATTCCTGTAAATATGAAGCTCTGTGAGGACCTAGGCCTAGACCCAGATACCTATTCAGTGTCTATTCCGCTAGGATCTACAGTTAATATGGCGGGTGCAGCTATCACTATCAATATCTTGACACTGGCTGCTACAACCACCCTTGGTATCCATGTTGACTTTCTGACAGCCCTTCTTCTCAGCGTTGTCGCAGCAATTTCAGCCTGTGGTGCTTCTGGAGTGGCTGGGGGATCCTTGCTCTTAATCCCAGTAGCCTGTAGCTTATTTGGGATTGATAATGATACAGCCATGCAAGTTGTGGGAGCTGGTTTTATCGTTGGTGTTATCCAAGACTCGTGTGAAACAGCCCTTAATTCGTCAACAGATGTTTACTTTACAGCAGTGGCTGAATACTCTTCTTGGAAGAAAAAAGCTGCTTAAACTATAAAAAAGAGGCTGAGACAAAAGTTCTCAGCCTTATTTATATGGTCAATTTTATTTGATACGTTTCAGAGCATCATATTTTTCAAAGGTATCAGAACCAGTGACAGCAATCAGAATAGCCTGATCTGTAAAAGTAGTATCAGGTGATAGATCTGTTTGCAAATCCCCCTTGGGATTGAGGCGATAACCGATGACATTGAGATCGTATTTTTGGCGAAGATTGAGCTGGCTAAGAGAATGATTCTTCCAGGATTGGGGCAGTGTGAACTCTAGCAGGCGTAAACCATCCTCTATATAAAAGATATTTTGGATATGCTCACGCATCAGATTAGCGGCTAAACGCAGGCCTGTTTCTCGTTCAGGTGAGATGACCTGATCTGCCCCTATTTCATGCAGAACCTCCTCAAAAGTACTACTTTTAGCTTTGGCAACAATATAAGGAACCTGCAATTTTTTACAGTGCATAAGAGCTAATACTGAACTTTCCAAATGATTACCTGTAGCGATAATGACCTTCTGGCACTCTGCAATACCTGCATTCTTGAGGGTATCAAGATCAGTGATATCGCCGATAATAGCCTTACTAACCTTATCAGCTAAAGGTTCGACATGCTCAGGATTGTTATCAATAGCGATGACTTCTTGACCAGATGCCGCTAATTTTTCAGCAGCAGTGGAGCCAAAGATACCTAGACCTAAGACTCCGATGATGTGTTGTGACATAGCGTCCTCCTTATCCTAATGTGAGATCTGTTTTAGCGTAGTTAATGGTTGTCATAGTCTTTTGACGTAAGCTGAGAAGAACAGTGATCGGACCGACACGTCCAATAAACATCAAGGCCATGATAACCCAACGTCCCCCTGCTGAGAGATGACTAGTAATATCCATAGAGACTCCCACAGTAGCTAAGGCACTGCAGACTTCAAAGAGTAAGCGAAAGGGTGAGAGATCAGGCTCCAGCTCTAACAGGACAACATAGGCACTTAGTAAAACCCCCAAGAAAGCAACCAAGATAGTCATAGCCTGCTTGATGAGCTGGGTTGAGAGGGTTCGATGATAAACACTGACCTTGCTCTGTCCCAAAAATTCTGCCCGAATCACTAAAAAGACGATAGCTGTGACAATCAGCTTTATCCCTCCAGCCGTACCGCCGGGAGCTCCACCGATCAGCATTTGAATCATAAAGAGAACATTGGAAGAATGTCCAGCTTGCGTGTAGTCAATCGTAGCAAAGCCAGCTGTCCGCATGGTTACAGTCTGAAAGAAGCTGACCAAGACTTGCTGGCTCCCCTTGAGATTAGCTATAGTTGCTGGATTATCCCTTTCGAGTACCCAAGCCAAAAGACTTCCTCCTAGGAGAATTACAGCTGTCATGGCTAAGACCAGGCGGGTCTGGACGCTTAGCTTTCTCAGAGCTACTTTAAGCTGACGAGGTTTTTGAGAGAGATAGCCTTTTGTCAAGTCGATCAAGGCCATCCAATTCTGAAAGCCAAAACCTCCAGCAAAGATAGCAAAAGCAACTGCTAGATTGATGACCCAGTTGAGCTTATAATTGATGAGACTGCTGTTGCCTAGGTTATCAAAGCCAGCATTACAAAAGGCAGAGATGGCTAAAAAGAGGCTGTTGAAGATCCCGTTTCCTAGACCAAAGCGTGGAATAAAATCAACCATTAGTGTCAAAGCTACCAAGGCTTCTAAGCTAAAAGTGATTTTATAAATTCGAAAGAGATGCTCCTTCAGATCAGCATTTGAGTTATTACCTATAGAGGATTGGAGGAGCTCCTGATCTCTAAGCGAGAGCTTGAGGTTGATACTATAGTAACCCACTGCAATCAAACTCACCAGACCAAGTCCACCGATCTGCATCAGTAGCATGACTAGGAGCTGACCAAGTCCATTGTAGACTTCTCCGACAGCAAAGACAGATAAGCCCGTGACACAGACCATAGAGACCGTATTAAAGAGATGATCTAAATAACTAGTACTAGGAGCTTGGTCATAATGCATGATTGGCAAGGACAAAAGAAGACTACCGATTAGAATGACAGCCAGAAAACTCAAACTAATCATCTGAACGATAGAAAGATGTCTGAAAAACTTAGTCATGACCTGGCTCCTTAGAGTGGTTTTTTATTAGGCATACCAGCACGGCGTGGGTATTTATTGGGAGTTTCCTTTTTCTTTTCAACCACCGTGATAGTACGCTTGTCCCCGTTTGGCAGTTGATAAGTGCTATTGTCAAGTACTTGGCTAAATAAGGCTGAAAGAGCTGTCTTAGACTGGCTGACTTCTTCATCAGCAGCTGCCGCCTTGAGAGCGATTAACTGCCCCTTGACCTTGAGAAAGGGAATGGTCAACTCAAGTAGAACCTGCAAGCGAGCAACAGCGCGAGCAGTAACCAAGTCATACTGAGCACGGAAGATTTTGTCTTGCCCGAAGTCCTCAGCGCGTCCATGGTAGAAGTGGACACCTGATAAGTCCAATTCCTCAGCTAATGCCTTAAGGAAGGTGATACGCTTGTTGAGCGAGTCGATAATGGTCACTTCAATCTCTGGACAAAGAATTTTCATAGGCAGACTGGGAAAGCCGGCACCAGCTCCTATATCTAATAACTTAATGGAAGAATTGCTGATACGTCCTTGAAGCACCGGTGCTAGTGAATCATAGAAATGCTTGAGATAGACCTCTTCCTCATCAGTAATGGCAGTGAGGTTGATCTTTTCATTCCACTCAATGAGTAGGTGAAAATAGCGGTTAAACTGCTCTTTTTGATGGTCGGTAATATCAAAGCCATCCTCAGCTAGACGCTGATAGAATTCTTGGGGAGTCATAATTTTACCTTTCTTATATCGTGATCGATCTCTCTTATTCTATCATTTTTTTAAAAGACATGATATCTTTCTAACCCTAGATGATACTAGCGGTAAGAAAGGGATAAATAGCACTAAAAAACTTTATATTACTACTTAGCATGGTATAATGAGAGGAATAGGGAAACAACTATAATTACCCTTATGGAGGAAAACACATGATACCATGGATTATTTTAATCATTCTTATTGTTCTCGTTATTTTTGCTGTCATTAGTTACAATGGCTTAGTACGTCTGCGCATGCAGACCAAAGAATCTTGGAGTCAAATTGATGTTCAACTCAAGCGTCGTAATGACCTGATTCCCAATCTTATTGAAACAGTGAAGGGCTACACAGCTTATGAAGAAAAGACCCTCACTCAGATTTCTGAATTGCGCACCCAGGTAGCTAAGGCTCAAACACCAGCAGAAGCCATGCAGGCCAGTGATGCCCTGACAAGACAAGTTTCTGGCATCTTTGCAGTGGCAGAAAACTATCCAGATCTAAAAGCTAACACGAGCTTTGTCTCTCTTCAAGAAGAGCTAGCCAACACAGAAAATAAGATTTCTTACTCACGTCAGCTGTTTAATTCAACAACCGCTAATTACAATACCAAGTTGGAAACCTTCCCTAGCAGTATCATTGGGAAACTCTTTAACTTTAAACCCTCACAATTTCTTGAAACAGCCGAGGAAGAAAAAGCTGTGCCAAAAGTTGATTTTAATTGAGGTCTAGCCTATGCTCTATCAACAAATCGCCTCAAATAAACGCCGCACTTATCTATTGCTGCTCCTATTTTTTAGTCTATTGAGCCTGATTGGTGCAGCAGCGGGTTATCTCTGGCTAGGCTCCAGCTATGGCGGTGCCATAATTGCTTTTGTGATCGGCTTGATCTATGCGGCTTCTATGATTTTTCAATCTACCAATGTGGTCATGTCCATGAATGGTGCCAGAGAGATTAGTCCCAAGGATTACCCAGATTATTATCATATCGTAGAGGATATGGCGCTCGTTGCACAAGTCCCCATGCCCAGAGTATTTGTTATCCAGGATCCATCTTTAAACGCCTTTGCGACAGGCTCATCACCAGATAATGCTGCCGTTGCTGCAACGACAGGTATTCTGGCAGCCTTGAATCGTGAGGAGTTGGAGGGAGTGATCGGTCATGAAATCAGCCATATTCGCAATTATGATATCAGGATTTCAACCATCGCAGTGGCGCTAGCCAGTGCGATTACCCTGATCTCAAGTATTGGAACGCGTATGCTTTGGTGGGGTGGTGGCACCTCTCGTCGCTCTAACGACAATAATAACAATAGCGGTAGCCTCGGTGCCTTGATGCTGGTCTTTTCATTAGTAGCGCTGATTTTAGCCCCTCTAGCAGCCAGTTTAGTTCAGTTGGCGATTTCCCGCCAGCGTGAATACTTGGCAGATGCCAGTTCAGTTGAATTGACCAGAAATCCCCAAGGCTTGATCAATGCCTTGCGCAAATTAGACCAATCCCAGCCCATGAGCCATCAAGTTGATGATGCTAGTGCTGCTCTCTATATCAGTGACCCTAAGAAAAAAAGAGGGATGCAGGCATTATTCTTTACTCACCCACCGATAGAAGACAGAATTGCCCGCCTGCAAAAATCATAATCTTTACAGCAGTATGTCGATTTAGAGAAACTTGCTGACATGTAAAGAAATTGCAAACTATTTCTGTTATATTAAAGGGCAATAGCGCTGGATCCAATCAACCCAGATTTAAAATACAGGGATTACTTGATTGTTAAGGAGAAGACATGTTTTATACGACGGAATTAAAAAAGAACCCAGATGGGATTCACTTCGATGAACAGCTTGCTATCGAAGAGGAGTTGAAAAGGCGAAATTCGGACATCTCGGCAGTGAGAGATGTAGTAGCTAAGGGATTGGTCAATTATGATGACGGCCTTTTCTTGCTAAACTATGACCTCTCCTATACACTGACTCTCCCGTCAAGCCGCTCTATGACACCAGTAGAGTTAGCGATGTCCTTTTTTGTATCAGAAGTGTTTATTGAAGGTTCAGATGTCGCCTCCAAGCAAGAATTAGTCGATGATGATCTGGTCTTAATACTAGAGTCAGATGAGATTGATTTAGCTGAGAGCGTTATGGATAATATTCTTTTGAATATCCCTCTCAAGGTATTAACAGATGAGGAAGCTGCAAGTGATACGCTCCCTTCCGGACAGGATTGGACAGTATTGACCGAATCGCAGTACCAATCCCTTCAGGAAGAGAAAAAGGCAGCAAGCAATCCTTTTGCAAGTTTGGATGGCTTGTTCGATGATGAATAGGTTTAGGATTTATAAATGGTGTGGAAGTGTTATCATTAGACATTTCCGCTTTTAACCATAGATTAGGAGATTATGAAATGGAGGTTGACGATGGCTAAGAGAATCCTTATGATTGAAAACGAGAGGCCAGTCTCTCGTTTAGTATCGCTGAAGCTACAAGAAAAGGGCTACCAAGTAAAAACGAGTCAGGCTAGCCAAGATGGGCTAACGACAGCTTTTAACAAGGGTGTTGAACTGATCTTTATTGATCACAATCTCTTGGATGATCAAACTTTTGGACAGCTTAATCAGCTAAAAAAAGAGCGAAGGATAGCCATCGTGATCTTGGTAGACAGAGAAGGCTTATCTAGTCTGCCCAAGCAGGTAGAATCTCTGTCTGATGGGCTCTTAGTTAAGCCATTTACTGTCGAAGAGGTATTAGCCCTTGTTGAGGAACTTTTATCCCAAAGGGTCCCCCAACAATCGCATGCTGTCTCCTCCTATCGTGATTTGATTCTAGATGAATCCAACCGTGCCGTTATTCGTCGAGGAGAATCGATTCCCTTGACCAACCGTGAGTATACCCTCTTATCCACCCTGCTAAAAAACCGTAATACTGTTATGGGACGTGAAGAACTATTGGATATCGTGTGGGGCCAAAGTGAGGGCACCGTTGAAACCAATGTTGTCGATGTTTACATTCGCTATATTCGTGGAAAGATCGACATTCCAGGAGAGGAATCCTATATCCAAACGGTTCGCAGTAGAGGGTATGTCATAAAAGGATGAAAAAGTCCTTCAATACGAGCTTGACCTGAGTGTCCAGCTTTTTTTATACCCTAAATTATGGTACAATAAGCTACCAGAAAAGAAGATAGGATGGGGATTGTATGCGTTGTCCCAAATGTAATCATAATAAATCCAGTGTTATAGACAGTCGTCAGGCAGATGATGGTCAAACAATTCGACGACGTCGTGAGTGCGATAACTGTGGTGCTCGCTTCACAACGTTTGAGCGTATTGAGGAGATGCCACTCCTAGTGGTCAAAAAAGATGGTACCAGAGAGCAATTTTCCAGAGATAAGATTCTCAATGGCATCATCCAAAGTGCCCAAAAGCGCCCGGTCTCAAGTGATGATATCGAAAAAGTTATCAGCCGAATTGAGCAAAAGATCCGCAGTGCATATGACAGCGAGGTATCCAGTGAGGTCGTCGGAAACTTAGTGATGGATGAATTGGCGGATCTTGACGAAATCACTTACGTACGCTTTGCCAGCGTCTATCGTAGTTTCAAGGATGTCGATGAGATTGAGGATCTCCTACAAGAGATTACCAGTCGTGTTCGTAGCCGCAATAAAAATAAAGGATAAGCATGAAACCGATTGATGATTTTTCTTTTTTAAAGAATAATCAAGTCAGCCGAGATATGACCAACTTGATTCGTCTCTACCTGCCTATTGTGGGGAGTGATGCAGTGATAGTCTATCAGTATCTGACTAGTTTTTATGATGATGGCAAGAGACGCCATAAAATTTCAGATATTTTAAATCATACTCTTTTTGATCTGCCGCGTTTTGAGAAAGCTCTGGCTATTTTGACTGGGATGGATTTGGTGACCTTGTATAAGGATTTAGACCACTACCTTATTAAGCTCAAGGAGCCCTTGGATACTGATCAATTTCTATCCCATGCTGTCTACCGCAGATTGTTGGCTAGCCATATTGGGGATCTAGCTGCTTCAGAGCTTCTTCCCGAAGACTTAGCTCAAAGAGACCTTCAGGATCTTTCTAAGAAATTCTCAGAAGTCTTCTCTGACAAGGGAGATATTGACCTCCAGCCCACACGCATGAAAAATGATTTTGATCTGGAGAGTTTCAAGCAGCGCATGCTGGCAGACGGCCTCAGCTTTAACCAAGAAAAGCAGGATGTTATTGCACTGTATAACCTATCTGAACGCTTTAAGTTAACCTGGTTTGAGCTTTATCAGCTAGCCAAAGATACAGCCAGTCGGCATAAAATCATGCCAAAACGTATCCTGGCCAAGATTGAGCAGCCTCAAGAAGCGGCGCTATCAGATTTGACTCAGCAGGAACAAATCGTTCTAAAGGAAGCCCAAACAACATCGGCTGATCATTTCTTAGCCAAGATAAAACAAGGCCGGCAAGCCATGGTGGTGACCAGTGATGAGCGGAAAATTTTAGCGGAATTAGCTGAAATGAGCTTTTTAGATGAAGTGATCAATATCATGGTTCTCTACACTTTTAATAAAACCAAATCAGCCAATCTCAATCGTCGCTATATCATGAAGTTGGCCAATGACTTTTTGTATCAAAAGATCAAAACGGCCCAATCAGCTATCCTTAAGATGAGAGAGAATCAGTCTCAGTCCTCTGCTAGTGCTAGTAAGCAAAAACCTCAAAAGAAGGGCAGCAGTGTTCCTGAGTGGAGCAATCCAGATTTCAAGGAAGAGACCACACCAGAAGAGCAGAAAAGACTGGACGATATGAAGCGTCAGATGTTAGCCAAATTAGGAAAGGGGGATGACTAGATGGAACCTGTAGGAAAAACTATAGCCGAACAAATGAGTGGTCGTATTGATCTTAATGAACTGACCAATCAGATTATGACGGATCCTGTTATTGCAGCCTTTATCGCAGAACATCAGATGTCCCAAGAGCAAATCAAGCGCAGCTTACCGAAGTTTAACCAATATCTAGGTGAGCGCTTTAAGTATCAGACTGCAGATCAATCCTACAGTGCTAAAGGCTATGAGCCTATCCTTGTCATGAACGAGGGTTATGCGGATGTCTCTTATCGTGAGACCAAGGCCTTAAAGGAAGCACAAACTCAAAAAGCTATTGCAGATCGTATCCAGGTTGTCAGTCTGCCTAAATCCTATAAAACAATTACTTTTGAAGAAGTGGATTGGACTGGAAGTCGTGCCCAAGTACTAAAAGACTTAGTAGAATTTGTAGCCAATTATCCTGATCCCCAACAAAAGGGACTCTACCTCTATGGTGATATGGGAATTGGTAAATCCTTCATGCTAGCAGCTATGGCTCACGAGCTATCGGAGAAAAAACAGGCTCAAACGACGCTGCTTCATTACCCTAGCTTTGTGATTGATATCAAAAATGCTATCACTAGTGGCAGTGTCAAAGATGAAATTGATGCTGTTAAGTCTGTACCAGTCCTTATATTAGATGATATTGGAGCGGAACAGACGACATCTTGGGTACGTGATGAGGTCTTGCAGGTTATCTTGCAACATCGTATGCTTGAAGAATTACCAACCTTCTTTACGTCAAATTACAGCTTTGACGATCTAGAGGCTAAGATGGGAAATATCCGTGGAACAGACGAAAGTTGGCAGAGCAAGCGTGTGATGGAGCGGATACGCTATCTAGCAAAACCAGTCCATCTCCAAGGAGAAAACCGTCGCTAAATACAAAGTACAGATAGATTCAGAAAGGAAAGCAAATGGCTTTACCAACAGTTGCTATTGTAGGGCGTCCTAATGTTGGAAAATCGACCCTCTTTAACCGTATTGCCGGTGAGCGTATCTCTATTGTCGAGGATGTTGAAGGTGTCACACGTGACCGGATCTATACCAAGGCTGAGTGGCTCAATCGCCAGTTCAGCCTGATTGATACAGGAGGAATTGATGATGTAGATGCTCCTTTTATGGAGCAGATTAAGCACCAGGCTAATATCGCTATGACAGAGGCCGACGTTATTGTCTTTGTGGTCTCTGGTAAAGAAGGCGTGACGGATGCAGATGAGTATGTCGCAAAGATCCTCTACCGCACGCACAAACCTGTGATATTAGCAGTCAATAAAGTAGATAATCCAGAGATGCGCAGTGACATTTATGATTTCTACTCATTAGGACTTGGGGATCCCTATCCGGTATCTTCCACGCATGGTATTGGCACCGGTGATATTTTAGATGCTATTGTCAACAATCTTCCAACCGAAGAGGAAGAGGAAAACCCTGATATCATACGTTTTAGCCTGATTGGACGCCCTAATGTAGGAAAATCCAGTATTATCAATGCTATGCTAGGCGAAGAGCGGGTCATCGCCAGTCCTGTTGCTGGTACTACCCGTGATGCCATCGATACAGATTTCGTGGATAGCCAAGGCCAAGAGTACACCATGATTGATACAGCGGGCATGCGCAAGTCTGGTAAGGTTTATGAAAATACTGAAAAATACTCTGTCATGCGCTCCATGCGAGCTATTGATCGCTCAGATATCGTCCTTGTTGTGATTAATGCACAAGAGGGCATCCGTGAGTACGATAAGCGAATTGCAGGTTTTGCGCATGAAGCTGGGAAAGGAATTATCCTTGTCGTCAATAAATGGGACACCCTTGAAAAAGACAGCCACACTGTTAGTCAGTGGGAGGCTGATATCAGAGATAATTTTCAGTTTCTTTCCTATGCCCCAATCGTTTTTGTTTCGGCTAAGACCAAGCAGCGCTTGAACAAACTACCAGAGCTCATTAAGCGCATTAGTCAAAGTCAAAATACTCGCATTCCATCTGCAGTCCTCAATGATGTGATCATGGATGCCGTAGCCATCAATCCAACACCGACAGACAAGGGTCGTCGTCTTAAGATTTTTTATGCTACTCAGGTAGCTGTCAAGCCACCGACTTTTGTGATCTTTGTCAATGAAGAAGAACTCATGCACTTTTCTTATTTGCGCTTTTTAGAAAACCAAATCCGAGAATCTTTCGAATTTGAGGGGACACCGATCCACCTTATCGCACGCAAACGCAAGTAGTTTTGTAAGAGAAGGATATTCATTATATTTTAGTAAAAAGGGTCAGAAGCCTAACAAAGGCATCTGACCCTTTTTTACGAATGATAAGGAGAAAAAGTCGGGGCTTCCTTGATGGAAAAGCCCTCGTTTGCTATAGTAAAAGAAATAGTCGAGCAGATAAAGGAGACAATAATGACAACAGTTAAAGGACTCTTAGTTATGGATGTGGACTCCACTCTAATAGAAGAAGAGGTCATTGATTTATTAGGTCATGAAGCAGGGCTAGCAGATCAGGTAGCTCACATTACTGCGCGTGCCATGCAAGGCGAGTTGGATTTTAAGCAAGCTCTAGCAGAGCGTGTTGCTTGCCTGAAAGGGCTGCCACAAACTATTCTAGATAAGGTTTATACCCAGATCCATTTAACACCTGGCGCTAAAGCTTTGATTGAGGAAATGCATGAACGTGGTTATAAAATTGGTCTGGTTTCTGGAGGGTTTCATGAGACGGTTGATCGTTTAGCCAAGGAACTGGACATTGATTATGTTGAGGCCAATAGTCTAGAAGTTGTCCAAGGGAGGCTGACCGGTCGTACTCAGGGCACAATCGTCACGAAAGAGGTCAAACTGCAAAAACTTAAGGAATGGGCGGACAAGAATCATCTGTCCCTCTCCCAAACGATTGCAATGGGAGACGGCGCTAACGATCTCCCCATGATCCAAGCAGCAGGGATCGGGATTGCTTTTTGTGCTAAACCGATTGTTCAACAGCAAGCAACCTACCATATTGAGGAGCGAAATCTCTACAAGCTAGTAGAGCTGATTGATCACATTAAAAAAGGATATGAGTAAGTCGTGCGAAAAAAGCATGATCCTAAATTTCCTTATTCTCTTACTGCTTAGGCTCAATCTCCAACTAATCCCTGTCGCTGCAATCTCAATGCCTAACGGCTAGATAGGCAGGTTACTGAGTAATCAATTTTTTTCATTATCGATTTCTGCTTCCTTGCTCTGATAACAATTATAGCTGGGTGTTTGAACAAAGGGGATAATAGGCAGTGGCTTATCAGGTAGTGAGGCTAGGCTTTTTTCTAGCCATTTCATGTCATACCAACGTCCAAACTTGTATCCAGACTGATTAAAGCTCCCGACAATTTTGTAGCCCAAATGTTCATGAAAGGCCAAACTGGTATTGTTGAGATAAGGGTCTTCCTCAGTTGTCGTTGCAATACAAGCCATGCTCTTTAGGATTCCCTGTTCTTGTAAAGCCTCTTCGATAGCTTGGTAGAGACGTTTACCTGTTCCCCTTCCCCTTGCATTTGGCGCCAGATAGATCGTAACCTCTGCTAACCATTGGTAGGCAGGACGGCGGTGAAAGGCAGAAGCGTAGGCATAGCCCAAAATATGATTCCCCTCTTGGGCGACCAAATAAGGATAAGTTTTAGAAATATTAGCGATGTTGAGCCGAAATATATCTAGGTCAGGTGAATGATAATCGAAAGTAATAGCAGTATTTTGCACATAAAAATTGTAAATTGCTAAAAGATCCTGAGCATCGCTTTCTTGAGCAAGGCGTATAGTGATTGCCATAATCTGTTCTCCTTGATAAGCAAAAAGGATAATACCTTAGTCGTAGTATAACATAAAGCCCCAAAAGACACTATTTTTGTGTGAACTCCGTATAGATTTGGTATAATCAAGGGATAAGTTATCTTAAAAGTAGATTGGAAATGTGATATGGTACGATTGATTCCTGGTCGGATACGCAACGAAGGAAATGCCTTATCTCAAGCGGGAAAGGTGACCATTTTATCAACAGTAGATAAAATTATTAAAGCCCAAGTAGATGGCTTAACCTTAACCTTTGACTTCGATGATGACCAGATGGACTGTAGCTGTGATCTCTTTAGGGAGAAGAATTATTGCCAGCACATTGCAGCTGTAGAGCATTATTTGAAAACGAGTCCTGAAGGCCAAGAGATCTTAGAAAAATTCAATAGTGAGGATCAATACCAAAAGCATCAAGAAAATCTCTTTTCCTTTGGGAACCTCTTTTTAGATGGTCTATCAATCAATGATGACGACAGCCTGAAATATCGCCTATCAGTAGTGGGCGAACAAGATGATTATCACGCAACCATCTGGTGGACATTCTATATCAATCGTCTTCCTGATAATAGACGTTATGTTATCAGAGACATCAAAAGTTTTTTAAAAATCATTGACCAAGAAGATCATTACCAAATTGGAAAAAATTACTTTGAATCGTTGTCTTATTTGAATTTTGATGAAGCAAGTCGAGAGGTTCTTGATTTTTTGAATCGTTTGATTCCTGACGAAGAGATCAGTCGTTTAGACTATCTCCTTCCTAGTAAGGCCAGATACCTTGCTCTTCCTGCAGGCTTCTTTGAGGAGGGCGTCCACCTCTTGCAGTCACTCTATGACTTTCAGGTCAACATCAACCAGCAAGAGTATAAATCTCTACAATTTAAGGAGCTGGAAGGTGAAGATGGCCTTTACACCTTTAAAGTAGAGGTTCATCAGCAATCGATTGAGTTAATTATTGTTGAGAAATTTCATCAGGATTTCTTTGAGCAAACCTACCTGCTCCACCGCAACACCTTTTACCATCTCAACCATAAGCAGATCAAGCTAGTAAAGGCACTAAAAACCTTGGTTATCGAGGCGGATCTTAATAAGCATGTTTACCTGGGTTTAGAGGATCAAGCCAAGCTGGCTGCCAGTCTCCTAGATTTCTCAGAAATTGGTTTAGTCCAAGCACCTAAAACCTTTCAAATTCGTGATTTTAAGCCACTATTTCAGTTAGACCTATCCGATAATGGTGACGTTCTTCTCAGGCTAACCTATGATTATAACGGCATTCAGGTATCAGATAAGTCTACCTTATCCAATCTGCCTTTTGCAAGTAATTTTAAGCACGAGGAACAAATTAGACGCCTTATAGAAAGCCAAGGTTTTACTGGCTATTTTAATGCTCGCCGTCAGCCTCTGGAAGGAATAGAGCTCTATCAATTTTTCACCCAAACCATTCCACGTCTGTCAAAATTTGGGGATGTTGAGCTGAGTCAGCGCCTAGAAGATCTCTACTTGACAGAGACGCCACAAGTCTCTGTAACGACTAGTGCAGGTTTATTGGATGTCTCCTTTGATTTCTCTAGTTTGGAAGAGGGAGATATCGACCAGGCTATGAACGCTCTGACACAAAATCAACCTTATTTTATCAATGCTAAAGGACGCTTAGTTGTTTTTGATGATGAAACCAAACGCATCAGCAAATCCCTAAAAGATCTTAGAGCTAAAGCAGCAGGTAGAGGGCATCTATCCTTATCAACCTTGTCGGCTTTTCAATTAACTGATACCCTTGAATCATTCAGTCGTGTCGATTTTTCGGAAGATTTCAAGCAATTAGCCCATGACTTGACCCACCCCCAAGATTTTGACATCAGTGGAGTCAGCGTCCAAGCAGAATTGAGGGATTACCAACTGACAGGGATTAAATGGATGTCTATGTTGGATCATTATGGCTTCGGTGGTATTTTAGCTGATGATATGGGACTGGGAAAAACCCTTCAAACCATTGCTTTTTTGAGTTCACGTCTGACAGGGCAATCAAGAGTTCTCGTCTTAGCTCCCTCTAGCTTGATTTATAACTGGAAAGATGAATTTACTAAGTTTGCTCCGCAGATAGATGTCGCTGTGGCCTATGGTCCTAAGGACGATCGTCTGGCAGATATTAATCAAGGGCATCAAGTCACTATCACCAGTTATGCCTCCTTTAGGCAGGATTTTGAGACCTATAAAGCCAGTCATTATGATTATTTGATCATGGACGAAGCCCAGGTGATGAAAAACACCCAAACCAAGATTGCTCAAAATCTACGGGAATTTGAAGTAGGTAACTGCATTGCCCTTTCTGGAACCCCCATCGAAAATAAGCTACTGGAAATATGGTCCATTTTCCAAATTGTACTTCCAGGACTTCTTCCTAATAAAAAAGCTTTTCTCAAGCTTGAACCAAAGGAAGTCGCCAAGCTGATCACTCCCTTTATTTTACGTCGTCGCAAAGAAGAAGTTCTTCCTGAGCTGCCAGATCTTATTGAGACGACTTATTACAATGAATTAGATGACCAGCAAAAAGCTATTTATCTGGCCCAGCTACGTCAGATGCAAGCCGATATTCAACAGGCGAGCGATAGTGAGTTAAACAGCCAGAAGATTCAAATTTTAGCTGGTATTACTCGACTGCGCCAAATCTGTGATACACCAGCTCTTTTTATGAATTATAAAGGTGAGAGTGGTAAAATTGATAGTCTAAGACAGCTCCTACTTCAGATCAAAGAGAGCGGCAATAGAACCTTGATCTTTTCACAGTTTAGAAATATGCTAGATATTGCTGAAAATCTATCTGAAGAACTAGGGTTGGGAACCTATAAGATTACAGGTTCGACACCATCCAAGGCACGTCAGGAAATGACCAAAGCTTACAATAATGGGAGCAAGGACGTTTTCCTGATTTCTCTAAAAGCAGGAGGTGTAGGCTTGAATCTTACCGGGGCAGACACGGTCATACTCATCGACCTCTGGTGGAATCCTGCGGTTGAGATGCAGGCGATCAGCCGAGCTCATAGGATCGGTCAACAGCAAAATGTTGAGGTCTTCCGATTGATTACTAGAGGAACTATAGAAGAGAAAATCTTAGAACTGCAAGAATCCAAGCGCAACCTTGTCACAACGGTTCTAGATGGTGACGAAAGCCGAGGCAACATGAGCATTGAAGAGATCAAGGAAATTTTAGGGATCAGTTCCTAATCATTTTGACATGCTCATGATTTAGGGTATAATAGAAGCGTTAGTGTCACGCTAAGGATTTGGCAGGAAAGGAGTGACTATGGTTAGAAAAAAACGACAGTTTCCCTTGGTAGCAGATGAAGAGTTAGTCATCTCCTCACCCCCAAGGATGGAGCTTTACGATAACAAAGATCTGATTAATAATATTCATGGAGATTATGCAGGTAAGACCTATCCTGACAATCATGAGCTAATCAGCCAAGAACCAACAGCCACAACCCAGGTGCCTAAGGCGTCCTCCATTAGTCAAAAGCCTGCAAAGACCGAAGAAAAATCTTATGCTGAGATTGTACGTGAGCAAGCCAAACAAGACCTCAAGCGTAAGCGTCAGACACAGATTGCTCAGGAAACTAAAATTCCGAGCAAACTCAGTTTTCAGCGGCGAAAAAATCAGCAGAACTCTGACTCCCAACTCCCGACAGCCTTTTTTAATGGACGTAAGGCCAATGCTAGACATAAAGAAGAGCTGCCGACTGATCGTTTGACGAGGCTCAATCGCAAACTTCATCAGGAGAGTTATATTTTAGCAGAGCTTCCCAAGGTCTATCATGAGCCTAGTAATCCATCTGCAAAAAAACATACAAAAAACAATTATGACTTCTTGAAACGAAGCCAAATCTACAATCAAAAAGAGACACAAGAGCGCCGCAGTCATCAAATTGCTAAGGAGCTCAATTTGATGTTTGACAGTGAGTATTAGAAAAGAGATCGCATGACTAAAACTTATCATTTTATTGGTATTAAAGGATCAGGGATGAGTGCTTTGGCCTTGATGCTCCATCAAATGGGACACAGGGTGCAAGGCTCCGATGTGGACAAGTACTACTTTACACAAAGAGGGCTAGAACAAGCTGGTATCACGATCTTACCTTTTGATCAAGCCAATATCACTAGTGATGTCGAGCTGATTGCAGGGAATGCCTTTAGACAAGATAACAATATTGAAATAGCCTATGCTATGGAAAAGGGCTACAATTTTAAACGTTATCATGAATTCCTAGGTGAGTTTATGAATCAGTTTATCAGTCTTGGCGTGGCAGGTGCTCATGGTAAAACCTCGACCACAGGCCTGTTAGCTCACGTCTTGCGTAACATCACAGATACCTCTTACTTAATTGGTGATGGTACAGGACGTGGTTCCGCCAATAGTCAGTACTTTGTTTTTGAGTCTGATGAGTATGAGCGCCACTTTATGCCTTATCATCCAGCCTACTCTATTATTACTAATATTGACTTTGACCATCCTGACTATTTCACTTCTATTGATGATGTATTCAGTGCTTTCAATGATTATGCTAAGCAGGTTCAAAAAGGTCTCTTTGTTTATGGTGAAGATCCCTACCTAAGAAAAATTACGGCCAAGGCCCCTATCTATTACTATGGCTTTGAGGATACGGATGACTTTGTCGCCTATGATATTGTTCGTACGACCAATGGCTCTGATTTCAAGGTTAAGCATAATAATGAAGAGCTAGGTAGTTTCCATGTACCTGCCTTCGGCCGCCACAACATCTTAAATGCGACAGCAGTTATTGCTAATCTTTACGTGGCAGGCTTTAATATGAACCTGGTCGCTGAGCATCTCCGAAGTTTTAACGGTGTTAAACGTCGCTTCACGGAAAAAATTATTAATGATACAACTATCATCGATGACTTTGCTCACCATCCAACTGAGATTATCGCAACCTTGGATGCTGCTCGTCAAAAGTATCCTTCCAAGGAAATTGTCGCTATTTTCCAGCCCCATACCTTTACCCGTACCATTGCCTTACTCGATGAGTTTGCAGACGCTCTCAATGAGGCAGATAGCGTCTATCTAGCCCAAATTTACGGCTCAGCCCGTGAGAGTGACAAGGGTGATGTTAAGGTTGAAGATTTGGCTGACAAAATCAAGAAACCTGCCAAGGTTGTTACCGTAGACAATGTATCACCACTGCTAGATCATAATAACGCTGTCTACGTATTTATGGGAGCTGGGGATATTCAACTATACGAACGCTCCTTTGAAGAACTGATTGCAAATCTAGCCAAAAATACCCAATGATAAATAGGGCGAGTGGATATCCACTCGCTTTTATCAAGACTAGAAAGGAGAATGATCTTATGCTAAGCATTAGACAGGTAGATCGTGATGATTTAGGAGAAATAATTGATATCGAAATGGCTAATTTTTCTGACCAAAAAGCGGCAAGCCCCCAAGTGCTGGCTCAGCGTATGAAGTACCTCCCAGATACCTTTTTAGTGGCTGAGCAATCCGGTCGACTTGTTGCCTATATCGTAGGTCCGGTTGGGCAAGAACGCTACTTAGACGATCAAATATTTACCCAAGTGACTTCTAATCCCAAGACAGGTGGCTATATCCAAGTTCAATCTCTGTCTGTAGCACCGTCCTACCAAGGCCAAGGTCTGGGGGCAGCTTTACTCGCAGCTATGAAAGATTTGGCTGTTGCTAAAGGGCGTTTAGGCATTACTTTAACCTGTCATGCAGACTTGATTGCTTATTATGAGGCAAATGGCTTTAGTGATGAGGGAGAATCTGATTCGACACATGGTGATCAAGAATGGTTCAACATGGTCTGGGACAACCCGCATTTAAAGGCTTAGCCGCCAAGATTTGCATTTGTCATTAAATTTAGATATAATGGCGACTGATAATTATGAGGAGGAAAAGCTTTGACTGATTTGAATAAAGGACGATCAAGGTCTGAATCTGAAAATTTCAAAGAACAGATTTTGAGCGAATTAGAAGAGGCAAAGCAGGAGAAAGGCCTCTATAATGATGGTAGAAATCAATCTACTGCAAGCAACGTTAATGGCTATGGTCAGCATAAAAATAATTCTGAATTTGATTGGCAGGCTGCTGCTAACCAGCTCAAAGAAAATGAAGCAGGTGCGACTGAAAAGCAAGCATTTGCACAGCCTCAGACTACCCCTCAACAAAGGGAAGGTCAATTATCATCAGAAATCTCTGGTCTTAAGCCAGATAGCAATATCCTCGGAAACGATAATTTAACAGAGATATTAGCCGCAACCAAGCCATCTCATCCTCAAGATGATGAGATTGAAGATGTCGATCTATCAGGCTTTACAGTTCCAATTCCTATCACAGACATTAGATCGGCTATTGATGAGGCTGAGACGGTTGATTCTGATCAGACATCGGTCGTAACAGTATCACTGCCCGATCCGGTCGATAGTGGCAGTGTCATACCAACTGACAGTTCATACGATTCTCCAGCTGATAGTGTTGACGAAGTAGATCAGGCTCAGTCGCCTGATCAAGAGGACAAAGAAGATGAAGCGGTGACGGATGAGGAAGGCTCGACAGATCTCTTTGACGGACTGAAGCGGAGAGCTGCTAAACGTGAGAAGAAAAAACGCCTAGCCAAGCGCATTAGTTTTTGGTTTATTACAGCCATTGTTCTAGTGCTTTTGGCAGGAGGAGCCTACGGAACTTACTATGTTAAATCTAGTCTTGAACCGCTAGATAAAAAAGCGAGTAAGTATGTTTCTATTGAGATTCCGTCCTCGGCTTCCAGCAAACAAATTGGACAGATCCTAGAAGATAATGGCATTATCAAAAATGCTGATATTTTCAATTACTATACCAAGTTTAAAAATATCAGTAACCTTCAGAGTGGCTTCTACAACTTTAAGGCTAGCATGAGTATCGATGATATCATCAAGCAACTGCAAAGTGGCGGAACTGCTAAACCGACAGATCCGTCAGCAGGTAAGATTATTATTCCAGAAGGCTATACTATTGAGCAGATTGCTACAGCGATCGAGAGCAATGACCAGACAAAAACTAAAGGCGATAAAACGCCTTATAGCTCTAAAGAATTTCTCAAGCTGATGAAAAATGATGCTTTTATCAAAAAGATGAAGGAGAAGTATCCTAAATTATTAGCAGATATACCAAATAAGAAGGATGCTACTTATCAGCTAGAAGGCTATCTCTTCCCAGCAACTTATGACTATAGCAAGGATCTTACCTTGGAAGGTTTAGCAGAGCAGATGATTGCAACCATGGATACTTACTTGACGGATTATTACGATCAAATTGAAAGCTCGGATTATTCTGTCAATGAAACCTTGGCTTTGGCTTCTTTGATAGAAAAAGAGGGACAGACCGATGAGGATCGTCGCAATATAGCCAGTGTCTTTTATAATCGTCTGAAAGCAGATATGCCTTTGCAATCTAACATCGCTATACTCTATGCGATGGGGAAACTGGGTGAAGAAACGACCCTAAAAGAAGACACGAAAGTCAATACCAATATCAAGTCTCCATATAATATCTATAAGCACAAAGGTTTGATGCCTGGACCGGTTGATAGTCCTAGCCTCTCGGCTATTAAAGCTGCTGTTAATCCGGCTAAAACCAAGTATCTCTACTTTGTGGCAGATGTAGAGACAGGTACTGTCTACTACACAGACAATTACAAGGAACATCAAAAAAATGTTGAGACCTACGTCAATAAAAAAGTCTCTAAAAAATAAAGCCGCTTAGGCATTCAGAAAAATAGAAAAGAGAAAGAAAATGGCAGAAAAAACCTATCCGATGACTCTCGGAGAAAAGGAAAAATTAGAACAAGAATTAGAGGAGTTGAAATTAGTTCGTCGACCAGAAGTGGTTGAACGTATCAAGATCGCACGTTCTTACGGTGACCTCTCTGAAAACTCAGAGTATGATGCAGCCAAGGATGAGCAAGCCTTTGTCGAAGGTCAAATTCAAATTTTAGAAACAAAAATTCGCTATGCCGAAATTATTGATAGTGATGCAGTTGCTTCGGACGAAGTTGCTATTGGTAAAACGGTTGTCGTTCAAGAAGTAGGAACAAGCGATCAAGATACTTACTCTATCGTTGGCTCTGCTGGTGCCGATGTCTTCTCAGGTAAGATTTCAAACGAAAGTCCAATTGCACAAGCCCTTATCGGAAAAAAAGTTGGAGAAAAGGCTGTAATTGAATCCCCAGCAGGTAGCTACGAAGTTGAAATTCTTACGGTCAGTAAAACAGAAGAGTAAGTCCTATTGACACCATAAAATGAAAGGAATCCGGAAAGTCTCTTCCGAATTCTTTTTTTATGCCTGTTATTTCTTTTTAAGTTTTTCTTTAGTTTTATTTTTGCTAAAATAGACATAATGAAATATTTGGAAAGGATACAGTATGTCCATTGTGATGACGCTCATGCCCAAAATTCTTTGGATAGGAGCAGGCATTTTTATCGTTGGCTATATTTGCAAAAAACAGCCTCAAAAGCTGGAACAGTATCGAACAGGACCAGCCTTGTTGGGGATCTTATTCTTAGCCGTTGTTTTAATAGAAGTGTTAGATCCTATCAACTATATAATAGCCATGATGTTGGTCGGCTTGTTTATGTTCTTGCAAACTTTACAGAGAATAAGAACCTCCCCTAAAGTTTTCTTTTGGGTATACTTTTTATTGAGCTTACTAGAACCTTGGAGGTAAGAGTGTTTTCACAATGTTCGATTAACATTCAAATTTGAAATATAAATTGGTAATTAATATTTAAGGTCAGAAGGTCATTAAACACAGTGGTAAGCATACGAACACTACATAGGGAGAGCCGGTCGAGATAAACTAAACAAAATAAAAACCAGCGTATTTAAACACTGGCTTTTATTTTATAGACTTATATCTTTAATTAAAACAGATGGTCGTATTTTTATCCGTGCACTATGTAGCTACACCGTATCCTAGGCACCGTATCCTAGGCCTGCACCAACAGCTCCGACTCCAGCACAAGCTGCAAGCGCATATGGATGCCATACTCCACTTGTAGAACAGTAAGTAAATCCAGAAGCTGCCCCACCTGCAATTCTAAGTGCTGTATCAACAGCTTTATTCTTTTTACCACCAAAAATATCTGATAGTTCATTATTAGTTAAATTTGTATAATTAATTGAATGTAATTCCATAATATCCTCCATTATGACTAAAAATTATTGTTAACTTGGCCAAGCAACATAGCTAGTATACTAAAATTTTTAGCATATGATCATTTTTTACTCAAAATGTTAATTTAAATACCTGAATGGCTAAAAATTCCAAAATAAACTACCGTTCAGGCAATAAAAACGACCATTCAGGCAAAGTTATACAATTTGACTTACAGAGATTTTTAGGTAAAAATCAAAGATAGTTATGATACAAAATTATAAAATATCTCATAAACGATTTTAGAAGATTCAAAAGTAAAAAATATTAACTTATTAACTTTTAAATCTTTATTGTTAAATAACTCAAAGACATTAAGTACAATGTTTGTAATTATCAAAGCTTGGAAAAACTTCAAGAAATTCATAACATTTACCACACTTTGAATATCAAAAAAGAAAAGACGAACTTCGTCTTCTCTGGTACTTAGACTACAAGTCCTCCCTACTACAGTTGACAAATAGCTTGAGATTATTATTTACGATTTTGTTTACCAGCATTTCGCTTTTTATTTTGATTAGTAATAGCCTGAGCAGATTGCTTTGGGGTCACATCCTTACGAGCCTTTTGACTTGCCTGAGGCATTTTTGGAGGGTTATTTTTAAATTCTTCTGCCACTTTTTTCTTCATATGAGGCTTGATGAAAAAGATGGTTAGTAGTTGTTGAAATGCAGAGAAGATTCCACCGACTAACCAATAAAGAACAAAAGCAGATGTTGATGCAAAACCAAAGATAACCATAAAAAGTGGCATCATATAGGTAGTAGAACCAACCTGTTCACGCTGCTCAGGTGGCATCTGACGCACAGACAACCAAGATTGGAATAGATAGAGCAAGGTAATGATGGCCATCAACAATAGATCCCTCTGTCCCAAATTGAACCATAGAAAGTTTTCTTTGTTAATGCCAGGGGTATAACGTATAGCCCAATATAAGGCTGAGAAGAAGGGAAACTGAATCAGGAAAGGCAAACAGCCCATACCGCCTAGGAGACTGATACCGTTAGCACGATTGGCTTCTAGCAACTCAGCATTAGCCGCCATTTTTTCTTCTCTAGTCTGAGCTTCTTTAATACGCTTATTGATAGGTTCAAAAATAGGAGCCAGATGTTCACGCTTAGCAGTCTGATAGGCAGCACCAGATGATTGCTTAAGACTAAGTGGTAAAATAATCAGGCGAACAATGACAGTAACCAGAATAATCCCCATTCCCAAACCCAAGCCAAGGTGATCAGCGAAGTAGGTGATCAAAGATGACATGGGCTTACCAAGGAGATTCCAGATGGTACCGACAGGTTTGTGATGTTCATCGGTACGAACACATCCTGATAAAAGCAAGAGCAGGCTCAGAGAGAATCCTGTCAAGAGTAAACGTTTATGTATGTTTTTCACATTAATTTCCTTTTGTTTTAATAATACTGTACTATTTTACTGTTTTTTAGAGGATTATACAATAGTTCTTAAGTTGGAATTTTAATTGGCCATCCGAAAATCAGTATAGTCTTGAAAATTAGCTAGGCTGACATCAACGTAAGAAACTTTAGCCCAAGTAGAAGGTCCCTTGCGGACACCATGAATAAATTTAGCCATCTTACCAGCATCTTCTGATTGAGCTAATATCTCAACAGTACCATCATCGTTATTCCACACACGACCATAAATATCCCCAATTTCGAGAGCAAGTGTATAGGTAGCATAGCGAAAGCCGACCCCTTGTACACGTCCAGAGACGACTAGTCTTACTTTTTTCATAAAAATTCCTCCTCGGGACCTAGCAGATAATAGGCGTAATTATGATATAATAGCTATATGATTATTATATCGTCAAAATCCAATAATCTCATCAAAAAAACTAAGAAGTTGCTTCAAAAAAAGCACCGCCAGACTTCCTACCTAATCGAAGGTTGGCATCTCTTTGAGGAGGCGGTAGCCAATCAGGCTAAGATAGAGCAGATTTTCATAGTTGAAGAACAATGGGATCGATTGGAGGATGAATTTTCTCAAGTTACCCTTGTGACACCGGAGGTTTTAAAAGAACTCAGTCAGAGTCCTACCCCTCAAGGAATTGTTTGTCAGGTAGCACTTGAGGACTCGACGCTTCCGGATCGTTTAGACGGTTCTTATCTCCTCCTGGAGGATATCCAAGATCCTGGAAATGTTGGTACGATGATTCGGACAGCTGATGCTGCTGGTTTATCAGGCGTGCTCATCACAGATAAGACAGCAGATATCTACAGCCCAAAGACCTTGCGCTCTATGCAGGGCAGCCATTTCCACCTTCCCATCTATCGGGCTCCCATTCGGGATTTACTAGATCTGATTAGAGGATCTAAAATCAGGCTAATTGCAACGACTCTGGCAGAAAATTCGGTAGATTATCAAGCACTCAGTCCTGAGGCAAACTTTGTCCTTGCGATGGGAAATGAAGGACAAGGTATCACTGAGAATCTGGCGGTACAGGCTGATGTTTTGGCACATATTCCCATGCCTGGACAGGCAGAAAGTCTTAACGTAGCTGTAGCAACGGGGATCATGCTATTTTGGCTGATCGAGAGAAGCAATAAGATAAGGAGAGAATGATGACAGAAAGTTATAAAGAAGATAAGGAATTTATGGAGATAGTCGGACATTTGATCGACAATCCCAAATTTCAAAAGCTAGATGACATAACGCATCATTACCATTCCACACGCATGAAGCATTCGATCAATGTTGCCTATACCAGCTTTAAGGTATCTCGCAAGTTGGGCTGGGATGCCAAGGCGACAGCACGTGGAGGACTCTTGCATGATTTCTTTTTCTATGATTGGCGAGATACAAAGTTTAATAAAAGTCATGCCTGGGTACATCCCCGTATTGCCGTTAAGAATGCTAAGAAATTAATCAACCTCTCTAAAAAAGAAGAGGATATTATCCTCAAGCACATGTGGGGGGCGACAGCTGCTCCCCCTCGCTTCAAAGAGTCTTATGTAGTTACCTTGGTTGACAAATATTGGGCGATTAAAGAAGGAATCTACCCTCTTCGTCAAAAAATTAAAAATCGGAAACGCTTCAAGCGAAAAGAACTTGGTTCACATCACCATTGAGCCAGTTAAATAAGGAGATAAAAATATGGAATCATATCGTACAAACACATTAATCACACAGACTGATACGGGTCTAAATCGTTTTTATGCAAAAATTTATGGCATGGTAGGTTTTGGTATTGCTATTACCGCTATTGTATCCTACCTGATGCTTGGACCATTTATAGATAATACCCTGATGGTCATGGTCACCGCCCCTTATATTTATTACTTGGCGACTTTTGGAGAGTTAGGGCTTGTCGTAGTAGCCAGTATCGCAGCACGCAAGAATAGTCCCTTATCCTTGCCCTTGTTCTTGATCTATTCAGCCCTTAATGGTTTTACTCTAAGTTTCTTATTGCTCAGATTCACCGGTACGACTATTGCAGGTGCTTTTATTAGCTCATCACTAGTATTTTTTGCTATGGCCTTGATTGGAGCAACGACTAAGAAAGATTTGTCAGGCATAGCTAAGGCTGGAATTGCTATTCTGATTGGGATCATCATTGCTGGAGTTGTCAACATCTTTTTGGGATCAACGCTATTACAATTTGGTTTAAGTGCTTTGACCGTTATCGTATTTGCAGGGCTTATCGCCTACGATAATCAACTGATCAAGCAAGTCTATGGACAAACGCGTGGTCAAGTTTCAGATGGCTGGGTGATTTCTATGGCGCTCAATCTTTACTTAGATTTTATCAATCTCTTTATCAATATCTTGGGATTGTTTGGCAGCAACGATTAAGCATATAAAAAAACTGGGAAAACATCCCAGCTTTTTTATATCGTAGGAAAAGTATGAAAGACAAGTAACTCCTTTAGTCAGGACAAGCAGATCAACTCTTAACTTTCTCGATAAAGGACTTGCTCTGTGAATGCTTGCTTACCGGATTCATCTAAAATATCGGTAGTAGGGATAACCATACGATCTTTATCCTGATCAGAACTGTCTTTTCCATCTTGGAAATGACGATCAGGAATTTCTTGACCAGCCTTGTAGATCAGGACAGGTAGGCTAGTTCCATCTTCCAGATAAACCGTCATCAGTAACTCACCCTTACCATCTTGAGCAACTTCAATATTGCCACCGTTACCAGCATAGTCAGCTTGACCATCAACCGTGATAGTCAAGCTGCGTCCAGTAGCATCGGACCAGGTACCAACAATACCGGTATAATCTCCAGCTACAAGGGCCTCATCATCGATAGATGATTTTGGGGTAGATGGTTTCTTTTTTTTATCAGTATCCGAGGCTTTATTCTTAGAGCTAGAAGCTTTTGTCTTGCTTGTGCTCTTGCTAGCTTGAGACTCCGTTGCAGGCTGAAACTCACTCTGGCTATTAGCCTGTTTAGCATTTGAGCCGTCTTGGGATGGCTCACTGGTCATAGCCCAAATACAAAATCCAACCAGAAACAGTGCTAACAGTGCAAATACTGTCCGTAAAAAATTCTTCATGGTACCCTCCTCACATAATCTTACTATTTTTTTCTCACCATGTAAAAAAGTAACTGGACTTTAATAGGCATTTCCGCAAAAAAATTTTTAGAATCGTGTTATAATGTTAGTCAATACTAATAAGAAATGAGGATAACAATGTCTAAGGATATTCGTGTTCTACTTTATTATAAATATGTACCGATTGAAAATGCTCAGGAATATGCCAAGGTTCACTTGGAATTTTGTAAATCAATTGGTCTCAAAGGACGTATATTGATCGCTGACGAAGGGATCAATGGGACAGTTTCTGGTGATTTTGAAACCACTCAAAAATATATGGACTGGGTGCACTCTGATGAGCGCTTTGCAGATCTTTGGTTCAAGATTGATGAAGAGCCTAAAGATGCTTTCAAAAAAATGTTTGTACGTTACAAGAAAGAAATTGTCCATCTAGGTCTTGAAGATAATGACTTTGACGAGGATATCAATCCACTTGAGATAACTGGTGAATACTTAAATCCAAAGCAATTCAAAGAGGCTCTTCTTGATGAGGATACCATTGTGCTAGATACCCGTAATGATTATGAGTATGACCTTGGCCATTTCAAGGGAGCAGTGCGTCCTGATATCCGCAATTTCCGTGAACTACCACAATGGGTCCGTGATAACAAAGAAAAATTCATGGAAAAACGTGTAGTAGTCTATTGTACTGGTGGTGTACGCTGTGAAAAATTCTCTGGCTGGATGGTCCGTGAAGGATTCAAGGATGTTGGTCAACTTCATGGCGGTATCGTGACCTATGGTAAAGATCCTGAGGTGCAAGGTGATCTTTGGGAAGGTGCCATGTATGTCTTTGATGACCGAATCTCAGTGCCGATTAACCGAGTTAATCCAACGGTTATCTCTCACGACCACATTACTGGTGAGCCATGTGAACGCTATGTCAACTGTGCCAACCCTTTCTGTAATAAGCAAATCTTTATGACAGAAGAAACAGAAGACAAATATGTCAGAGGCTGCTCTCCAGAATGCCGTGCTCATGAGCGCAACCGCTATGTTGAAGAACACGGACTGACTCGTGAAGAATGGGCAGCTCGCCTAGAAGCTATTGGTGAACAGTTACCAGAAGCAGTCAAAGCTTAACATGTCAAATATGGCTTGTATATAAAAGAGGGGCTGGATCAAAAATTTTTTGTGATAGTTTCTCTTTTTTTGTTAGCCGAGTGACAACTATTGCCTCTGGCTTCCCCTGCTTTGTTTTCTTAGTAGAAATTGCGTAAATTTAGGAGGGGAAGAAAATTTCATAAGCATGAATAAATATACATTTTCTCTTGCAATCCAGAAGTCTTTAGTGTAGAATGGTATAAAACAAAGCGTTGAAAGAAAAAGTTTGAGTCTATAGACAGAGAACGCTAGTAGCTGAGAAAGCGTACCAATCTCAAACGACACATTCTTGAGTGCAGATGCGAAATTGGTTTAGAGTAGTATCTGACGGGTAGTTTCGTTATCAACTGGAAGTCGCCAAATAGTGACTTCATGAGGAGTGACAGGTGACTGTCATTCGAATCAAGGTGGAACCACGTGGAAACGTCCTGGCAAAAGTTTTTTTGCGAGGGCGTTTTATATTACGCTTTAAAAATATAAGGTGATAGCTAGAAAGAGGGTGGAGAGATGATAAAAGGTTTACGTCAAGTTGATCCTTATGTTGCTGGTCGTCAGCCTGAAGATCAGGATATGATCAAACTCAATACGAATGAGAATGCCTATGGGCCTAGCCCAGCAGTTTATGAGGCACTAGCGGAGTTCAAGGCTGAAGATCTACGTAAATATTCCAGCTTGACCCAAGAAAGTTTACGTTACCGTCTAGCCCAACAATTAGGGGTTGATACCGATCAAATCATTGTGGGCAATGGCTCCGATGATATCCTGTCCATGGCCTTTCTAGCTTTTTTTAACAGTGATGAGCCGGTTTTGTTTCCAGATTTGACCTATGGATTTTACAAGGTTTGGGCTGAACTTTATCACATCAACTATCAAGAAATTCCCTTAAACGATCGATTTGAATGGGTGATAGAGGATTATATTGCAGCTAATGGTGGCATCGTACTGGCAAATCCTAATGCACCGACAGGTATCTACAAGAGCTTAGAAGCCATCGAAAAAGTTCTACAGGCCAATCAAGATGTGGTGGTTATTGTTGATGAAGCCTATATTAGTTTTGGGGGGGAGTCAGCTCTTTCTCTGCTAGATAAGTATGAGAATCTCTTTATCACCCGAACTTTCTCAAAAGATGCTTCATTAGCCGGACTGCGAGTGGGCTATGGCATAGGAAGTCCTAAACTGATGGCTGTTATTAATGCAATCAAAAATTCTATCAATCCTTATAATGTCAATGCTATCGCCGAGAGTCTGGCCTGTGCAGCTATCGACTCTTGGGAATACTATCGCAGGAATTGTCGAAAGATTATGAAAACAAGGGACTGGTTTATCGGCGAGCTCAGGGCGATAGGCTACCATGTTCTTCCTTCTCAGACCAATTTTGTCCTAGTAGAACCTCAAGGGGTGCCGGCCAGCAAACTGTTTGACATCCTATCTTATAACAAGATATATGTCCGTTATTTTCCAAAAGTAGAACGCCTGAAGAATTTTTTACGGATCTCCATCGGAACAAGAAGGGAAATGGAGCAGGTGCTGGAAGTTATCCACCAGACATTAACACAGAAACAAGAGGACTAGCTGATGAAAAAAACAACCTTACCTATTGGAATGCATGATAAATTATTTAAACGAGCCAAGGCCATGTATGATATGGAGCGCAGCATCAGCGATCTCTTGATGGCTCAGGGCTTTAATCGAATCGAAACACCGACCCTAGAACACTTTGAAGTTTTTGGTGATGAGATAGTTCCCAACCATTATCATCTTTTTGATAAAAAAGGTGAGCTCCTCAGTCTGCGTCCCGATATCACCAGTCAGATCGGTCGTGTCATAGCCTCTACTAATATCCAAACTCCCATTAAATTCTCCTATTCTGGTAAGGTCTTTTTAAACAATGAGGAAATGCGCGGCTTAGCTAATGAGCATACCCAGGCTGGTATTGAAATCATTGGATTTCCAGTATCGGAGGCGCTTAGCGGAGCAATCTTTTCTGCCAAAGAAGCCTTAGATAGAGTTGGTGTAAAGCATTATCAGTTCGAATTTTCTCATGCCAGAATTCTGCAGACGATAGTTGCTTCCTTGAACCTTTCCGATAGCCAGGCTTCTCATTTTGCCCAGCTGATTCGTGATAAGAATATCACAGGTCTCAATGAATTTACGAGACAAGAACCAAGTGAATTTGATCGCTTGATTCAAGAGCTCCCCTTCCTTTTTGGGGAAACCAGAGCCGTATTAGATAGGGCACGCCAACTGACCAGCAATGAAGCGCTGTTAACAGCCTTAGATAGCTTGGAAATCCTGACCTTAGGTCTCAAAGATACCTTAGCTAAGACCACCCTAGATTTGGCCCAACTGCCTAGCATGCCTTACTATACAGGGATGATGTTCAAGGTCTTCGGAGATAAGGTCCCGGATGCCTTTATCTCGGGGGGACGCTACGATAAGCTCTTTGAGAGATTTGGAGCCAGTGAGCTGACAGCGGTCGGCTGGGCTATGGATATTGATTCGATTTACCAGGCTGTACACGATGATTTAACGTTTGGAGGTGAACATAAATGACAGCTAAACCAATCACCATTGCTCTGACCAAGGGGCGTATCGAAAAAGATGCACTTGCCTTGTTGGAGAAAGCAGGCTTTGATATGTCCTTCATGGCTGATAAGGGGCGTCATTTGATTTTTGAAAGTCCAGATCAAAAGTTTCGTTTCCTTTTAGTCAAGGCACCGGATGTAACGACCTATGTTCGTCACGGTGTTGCCGATATTGGGATTGTTGGCAAAGATGTTTTGATTGAGCACCCCAACGGTTACTTAGAGATGCTGGACTTAAATTTTGGCCTTTGTAAATTTTCCCTTGCCTCAACAGATTCCTACGATCCGGAAGACCATAAGCGCAAGCGCATTGCGACTAAGTATCCTAGGGTTGCAACTGACTATTTCAATCAGAAAGGTGAAGATGTCGAAATTATTTCTATCCAAGGTAGTGTTGAAATTGCGCCTGTCCTAGGCTTGTCCGATGCTATTGTGGATATTGTTGAGACAGGTAATACCCTGGTGGCTAATGGTTTGCAGGTTTACGAAGATATTTGCCGCATTTCAGCACGTTTGATTGTCAACGAGGCAGCGCTGAAAAACAATGAAGATCTGCTACCATTTATCCGCCGAATTGAGACAATTGTTGGAAGTGAGGAGGTTCCTTTTCAATGAAACGATTAACAGGAACGAATGACGAAATTGCAGCGCTTCTCTATGAGGAGCAGTTGGCCTTGAGCCAAGAAAACACTGACGTTGAAGAAACGGTCAAGCATATTATTAATGAGGTGAAAGAGCGTGGTGATCAGGCTTTGCGTGACTACAGTCAGGAGTTTGATAAAGTTAGTCTGACCACCTTTGAAGTGGGGCAAGATTTGATCGACCAAGCCTTTGAAGAAGTGGATAAGGATGTGCTGATCGCTCTTGAAAATGCTAAAGACAATATTGAGTCCTACCATCGCCAGCAGGTGGAAACTGGCTTTGAGGATCTACCCAGTCAAGGTGTTCTGCGTGGTCAACTGATCCGACCAATTGAGCGTGTCGGTGTCTATGTGCCTGGTGGAACAGCTGCTTATCCTTCCTCTGTCTTGATGAATGTCATTCCAGCTAAGATAGCTGGCGTCAAAGAGATCATCATGATCACCCCGCCTCAGGACCATTTTGTTCCAGCTATTCTGGTAGCTGCTAAACTAGCAGGTGTCGATAAAATTTACCAGATCGGCGGAGCTCAAGGTATTGCTGCTCTTGCTTACGGGACAGAGTCTGTTCCAAAGGTCGACAAGATTACCGGCCCGGGAAATATCTTTGTAGCAACTGCTAAGAAGCAAGTTTTTGGTCAGGTTGGCATCGATATGGTAGCAGGTCCATCGGAAATCGGGGTCATTGCCGACGAAACAGCACTGCCTGAGTATGTGGCGGCTGATTTACTATCACAGGCGGAACACGATGTACGCGCTCGTGCTATTCTTGTAACCGATTCGCTAGCCTTAGCAGATGCGGTGGAAGTTGAGATCGAAAAACAGCTCAAAGACTTGCCACGTCAAGACATTGCTCGTCCATCTATCGAAAACAATGGCCGCATTATTGTTGCTCCAGACAAGGACAGCATGTTTGAACTTATGAATCTAGTAGCGCCTGAGCATCTAGAGCTTGCTCTGGAACATGCCTATGATTATCTGGATCAGGTTCACAATGCTGGATCAGTCTTCCTTGGCCACTACACTAGTGAGCCGATCGGAGACTACTATGCAGGAACTAACCATGTGCTTCCGACAACAGCAACCAGCCGTTTTTCTTCAGCACTTGGGGTGTACGATTTTGTCAAGCGCATACAATATACCCAATATAGCAAGAATGCAGTCAACCTTGCCGAACACGATATCACGACTCTCGCCTACGCTGAGGGACTGCAAGCTCACGCTAAAGCTATTGAGACAAGACGTAGCAATCAATAAGATAGAAAGAGGACTGTATGAGACAAGCCAGTATTGAACGCAATACCTTAGAAACAAAAATTAAATTGAATCTCAACTTAGACACCCAAGAACCAGTTGCCATTGATACAGGAGTTGGCTTTTTTGATCACATGCTGACCTTGTTTGCCCGCCACAGCCGCATAGCGCTAGAGATCAAGGCAGATGGTGATCTTTATGTCGACAGTCATCACACGGTTGAAGATGTTGGTATCGTTCTTGGTCAAGCTATCAAGGAAGCTCTTGGAGACAAGAAAGGTATCAATCGTTACGGTACGAGTTTCGTACCCATGGACGAGACCTTGGGGATGGCAAGTTTGGATCTATCTGGACGTAGTTACTTGGTCTTTGATTGTGAATTTGACAATCCTCGGTTGGGGAATTTTGATACAGAATTAGTAGAGGAATTTTTCCAAGCCCTAGCTTTCAATCTTCAGATGAATCTGCACCTTAAGATTCTCCATGGGAAAAATACTCATCACAAGTCAGAAAGTCTCTTCAAAGCGACTGGTCGTGCTCTACGTGAAGCCATTACGATTAACCCGGATATTCATGGGGTGAATTCAACTAAAGGCATGCTCTAAATTTTTGTAACGGATAAAATGGGGGTCTTATGAAGATAATTGTTATTGACTATGATGCAGGTAATACAGCTAATGTTCTTCGAGCCCTGCATAAATTGGGGATAGAAGCAGAACTGTCAGCAGATTTCAAAAAAATTCTAGCAGCAGATGGCTTGATTTTGCCGGGAGTCGGAGCTTATCCGACTGCTATGGCCGAGCTGGAAAAGCGAGGTCTGGTAACGGCTATCAGTAAAGCGGTAACCAAAGGAACCCCCTTATTGGGGATCTGTCTGGGCATGCAAATTTTGACAGAAAGAGGCTTGGAGCACAATGAAACCAAGGGATTAGGTTTTATTCCAGGTGTTTGTCGAGCAATCCCTGCCAACCAGGCAAGACCGGTTCCGCATATGGGTTGGAACGAATTAACTCTCAGACAGGAAAACGCCATGACTAAAGGGCTTGGGAATCAGGCCGTCTATTTTGTTCATAGTTACTATACAGATGTACCTGAACAATACATTGATGTCACGGCTGATTATGGTCTGGATATTCCTGCCATGATCCACAAGGATAGGGTATTTGGTGTCCAATTTCACCCGGAGAAGTCAGGAGATGTGGGCTTAGGGATTCTTGAAAAATTCGTGAGCCTGTGTAACTGATGGAAATAAACTATAGAAAGGACTTGAGTTCGAGCTAAAAACTTGGAGTTTAGATAAGTCGTCTAAGGAATGAGGATTCCTTGCCGCTTTCCTAAAATTCCCTCGCTTTTAGACGCTCTCACATCTTATATTATGCAAATTCTACCAGCAATTGATATTAGAGATGGAAAAGCTGTCCGTCTGTTCAAAGGAGACTTTAATCATCAGACAGTCGTTAATCCGAATGTGCTTGAACAAGCTCAGATTTTTAAAAAGGCAGGGATACAATTCATACATGTAGTGGATCTGGATGGTGCTTTGGAGGGTCGTGCAACTAATCGTGATTTAATTGCCAAAATCAAGGACACTTCTGGCCTAAGAGTTGAAGTCGGTGGTGGGATACGCACTGTGGAGCAGATCGAAGATTATCTTTCAGTTGGAATTGATCGTATCATCATCGGCTCTATGGCAGTCAAGGATCCATCTTTTGTCCAAGCAGTTATAGAGCGCTTCGGCCCCGAAAAGATTATTGTCGGTATTGATGCTAAAAAGGGTTTCGTAGCAACAGAGGGCTGGCTTGAAACGAGTACCGTTGACTATCTGACTCTGGCAAAAACTATGGAAAAAATGGGAGTACGCCTCTTTATCTATACAGATGTAGACCGTGACGGAACGCTGACAGGCCCTAATTTAGAGCATTATCGCAACTTAGTCGCTGAGTTGGATCAAGCGCAGATCATCGCATCAGGAGGAATTGCGCAAGCTAGTGATCTCAAGGAGCTTGAGGCTATCGGAGTAGCAGGAACTATTGTGGGGAAAGCCTACTACAATGGTCGTATCAGTCTAGATGAATTAAAGATGTTTGGAGGTTAGTATGCTCAAAAAACGAATTATTCCCTGCCTAGATGTCAAAGATGGCCGTGTCGTCAAGGGCGTTAATTTTGTGAATCTGACGGATGTTGGTGATCCAGTTGATGCAGCACGTGCTTATTACCAAGCCGGTTGTGATGAGTTAGTATTCCTGGATATTACAGCGACACATGAGGAACGCAATACCACCGTTGATATGGTCAGAGCAGTTGCTGATCAGGTCTTTATTCCCTTTACTGTAGGCGGAGGTATCCGATCGGTTGAAGATATGAACAAGATGCTCAAGGCAGGTGCTGATAAGGTAGCTGTTAATTCATCAGCTGTGGCTAATCCTCAACTGATCAGTGACTGTGCTCAAAAATTTGGAAATCAATGCGTCGTGGTGGCAATTGATGCTAGAAAAGAAGCAGATGGCAGTTGGCATGTCTATGTAGCAGGCGGCCGCAAGGATACCGGCAGGGATTTGCTTGACTGGGTCAAAGAAGCAGTCAGTCTCGGGGCGGGGGAAATCCTCTTGACCTCCATGGATAAAGACGGCACAAAATCTGGCTTTGATTTGGACATGCTCAAGGCAGTAGCTGATGCTGTAGAAGTTCCCATCATTGCCTCAGGCGGTGCCGGAAATATTGAACATATAGTAGAGGTTTTTGAACAAACCCCAGCGACTGGTGCCCTAGCAGCCTCAATCTTTCATTTTGGACAGATAAGTCTCGCAGATACCAAAAAAGCCATGTTGGAGCATGGTATCGAGGTAAGATTATGACAGATACTAAACTGGATTTTGCTAAGCAAGATGGGCTGCTCCCTGTCATTGTCACAGATTATCAGACAGGACAAGTGCTCATGTTAGCATATATGAATGAGGAAAGCTACCGACTAACCCTCAAAACCAAGCAGATGCACTATTGGAGTCGCTCGCGTCAGGAAATCTGGCACAAGGGGGCTACATCCGGACATTTCCAATATGTCAAAAACTTAAAGACAGACTGTGATTGCGATACCTTGCTTGCCAGCGTCGAACAAGTCGGTGCAGCCTGCCATACCGGTTCATATTCTTGTTTTTTCAATACGATCTACCAAGACAATCAAGATTAGACTTAAAAGGAGAAGACCATGTTAGAAACACTCTACCAAGAAGCAAAAGACCGCAAGGCTAATCCCAAAGAAGGATCCTATACTAACTACCTTTTTGATAAAGGTCTGGATAAAATCTTGAAAAAGGTCGGTGAAGAGACGACTGAAGTCGTTATCGCAGCTAAAAATACAGATAAAGAAGAAATTGCCAATGAAACAGCGGATCTGCTCTATCATTTAGCCGTTATGCTGGTTGAAACAGAAGTAAAACCAGAAGATGTTGAAGCGGTTCTTAGAGCCCGTCAGGGTAAGACATCCAATGTTCATGACCGCAAGGAAATAACAAATTATTAAGACTCTTAGTCCGAGAGAAAGGAAAACCAGATGCGAGATAATCACCTGCACACTTACTTTTCCTATGATTCAGATGCCAATTTTGAAGATTATCTGGAAAATTATGAAGGTGAAATTGTGACGACTGAGCACTATGACTTATCCAATCCTTACACCGAGCAAGACGATATCCCAGATTATGAAGCCTATAGTTTGAAAATTGACCAGCTCAAACAGATCTATGGAGATCGTATCAAGCGCGGCATCGAGATCGGTTATTACCAGCCTAGAGAAATGGATATTCTAAACTTTTTAGAAAACAAGGAATACGACCTCAAATTGCTATCTATCCATCACAATGGAACTAATGACTACCTAGATGATGAGGTCGCTGATCGTGATAAAAATGAGATTATTCAAGAGTACCTTGATCTCTTAGAAACTGCCATTGGACGAGTAGATGCCCATGTGTTAGCTCATTTTGATTATGGCTTTCGTCTCTTTGAGGTCTCTGTCGATGAGCTGAAAAACTATCAGGACCAGCTTATGCGTATCTTTAAAAAGATGATTGACCGTAATATGGCTTTTGAGCTCAATGCCAAGAGTATGTATCTCTATGAGCATGAAGAACTCTATGACTATGCTCTCACTCTATTGACTCAATTAGGATGTCACACCTATTCTTTAGGATCTGACGGGCACAAATTAGAACACTTTCGCTTGAAATTTGATGCCATCCAAGCCCTTTTAAAAAAGCATGGCATTAAGGATGAGCAAATTTTGGGATAAAATGATAAAGAAAAGGACTGAAATAAATTTTTCAAGTCCTTTTCAACTATTTCTATTCGTCCTGAAATGTTATAGATGCCTCACGGCCTTGTAAAAAGCACCCCACCAAAATCTATTCAGATTTCAGACAGGGTGCTGTCGTTATTTTTTGAATGGCCAAATGGCTCAGTAGATTAGATTGGTCTAGCGTGCGATACGGCGGCGTGCAGCTTTCTTGCGATTTTCCTCGATAAAAGCAATTTTCTTTTCTTCAGGTTCGATGACCTTTTTTTGAACAGCAAATACTGCACCAGCTACAGTAGCTGCAGTACCGATGATACCTGTTGCCAGTCCACGTACGAATGGATGTTTTTTAGCCATAATAAAGCTCTCCTTTTTTCTTATGTTATAATATATACTAGCAAAAATTAGATTTATTTCAAGGAAAAAGATGAAAACAAAAGTAATTGTTATTACTGGGCCAACAGCAGTCGGTAAGACTGCCCTGGGAATTGACTTGGCTCAGATCTTTAATGGAGAGATTATCAGTGGTGATAGTCAGCAGGTTTACCGTAAGCTGGATATTGGAACAGCAAAAGCGACTTTACAAGAGCAGGCTCAAGTGCCTCATCATCTGATTGATGTGCGTGATCCCGATGAGTCCTACTCGGCTTATGATTTTGTACAGGAAGCAAGAGCCGCTATTGAAGATATTCAAGCTAAAGGAAAACTCCCCATCATTGTCGGAGGAACAGGTCTCTACCTCCAGAGTTTGCTAGAGGGCTACCATCTAGGTGGTGAAGTTGATCAAGAAGCTGTTATGGATTATCGTAAAAAGCTCGAATCCCTATCGGATGAAGCGATCTTTTCTCTAATGTCGCAACTAACTGACAAGCCAGAACAGCCTAATCGAAGGCGAATCATCCGGGCGCTGGAGCTCCAAAAGTTTGGAAAGCATTTGAAAAATCAGGCAAGTCCTTATGCGTCTTATATCATCACCTTAAACGATGATCGTCAAAAGCTTTATGAGCGGATCAATCAGCGTGTAGATTCAATGGTAAAAAGCGGACTTCTAGACGAGGCATCCTGGCTCTATGAGACTTATCCAAAATCTCAGGCAGCCCGTGCGATAGGGTATAAGGAATTATTCCCATTTTTTGCAGGGGAAGTGACTTTGCCCGAAGCCATTGATAAGATCAAGCAACATACTCGTCGTTTTGCTAAACGTCAACTAACTTGGTTTAGAAACCGCATGAAGACCCACTTTTATGATATCTCAGAGCCAAATGTTAAGCAAAAAATCACTGAGGAGATCAATAACTTTCTGGCAAAGGAAAGCTAGAAAGTTGTTTGTGAATGCTTCTAGCAAGCGCTTGTTAGATCTTATGGTATAATGAAGGCATTATGGAAAATTCAAATATAAGAGTGATTGCTCAGAATTTGGGCATTAAGATGGATCAGGTTCAATCAGTTTTGAACTTGACCCAAGAAGGCAATACCATTCCATTTATAGCACGTTACCGTAAGGAAATGACAGGCAATCTAGATGAAGTGGTGATCAAATCTATTATTGATACGGACAAGTCTCTGACAGCTTTGTCTGACCGAAAAGAGGCGGTTTTAGCTAAGATTGAGGAGCAGGGGAAACTGACGCCCGAGCTCAAAAAAGCTATTGAGACTGCTGAAAAATTAGCTGAGGTTGAAGAACTCTATCTCCCTTATAAGGAAAAACGCCGAACCAAGGCGACAGTGGCGCGTGAAGCAGGGTTAGCAGAGTTGACTCGTTTACTATTGCAAAATGCCAGCGATCTAGAAGCTAAGGCTGCTAGCATGACTAGCCAGGCCTTTCCAACTGTACAAAAAGCCATATCAGGTGCTGTAGATATTCTTATAGAAGTACTATCAGAGGATAATCGCTTGCGTTCCTGGACCTATAATGAAATCTGGAACTATAGCTCATTGGTATCCATTCTAAAAGACCAAACCCTAGATGAAAAATCAATTTATCAAATTTACTATGATTTTTCTGAAAAGGTAAAGGACATTCAAGGTTACCGAGTTTTAGCGCTCAATCGTGGAGAAAAACAAGGTGTTCTAAAGGTTGGATTTGAGCACAATCTAGACAAGATTATGCGTTTTTATCAAGCACGCTTCAAGGTAAGAAATGCTTATATTGACGAAGCCATCACAAAAACGGCTAAGACGAAAATTATTCCTGCCATGGAGCGTCGAATTCGAACAGAGTTAACCGAAAAAGCAGAGGACGGTGCTATTCAACTTTTCTCCGAAAATCTCCGTCATCTCCTCTTGGTCTCTCCTTTGAAAGGAAAAGTGGTTTTAGGATTTGATCCTGCTTTTCGGACAGGTGCCAAACTAGCTGTAGTGGATGAAACAGGTAAGCTTCTCACGACTCATGTTATCTACCCTGTTCCCCCTGCCAGTCAGGCTAAGATTGCAGCCAGTAAAAAGGAACTTGCGGAGCTTCTTCATAGTTTCAAGGTAGAAATCATTGCTATTGGAAATGGGACTGCCAGCCGTGAAAGTGAAGCTTTTGTCGCAGAAGTGCTTCAAGATTTTCCAGAGGTATCTTATATTATTGTCAATGAGAGTGGAGCTTCTGTTTATTCTGCGTCTGAGCTAGCCCGTCAAGAGTTTCCTGAGTTGACAGTAGAAAAGCGTTCGGCCATCTCCATTGCCCGTCGCTTACAAGATCCTCTGGCTGAGCTAGTGAAAATTGATCCTAAGTCTATTGGTGTTGGTCAATATCAGCATGATGTTAGTCAGAAAAAACTATCTGAGAATTTGGACTTTGTCGTTGAAACTGTGGTGAACCAAGTTGGCGTCAATGTTAATACAGCTAGTCCAGCCTTATTGAGTCACGTCGCTGGACTTAATAAGACAATTTCAGAAAACATTGTCAAATATCGTGAAGAAAATGGGCAACTAACCTCTAGGCAAGAGATTAAAAAAGTCCCCCGTTTAGGGGACAAGGCCTTTGAGCAGTCAGCTGGTTTCTTGCGGATTCCTGATTCCAAAAATATCTTAGACAACACAGGAGTCCACCCAGAGTCTTATCCGGCGGTCAAGGAGCTATTTCAACGTCTTGGAATCGTAGACCTAAATGAAGAAGCTAAGACAAAATTGAGTCATATCGATATTGCCCAGACAGCCAAAGACTTAACTATTGGTCAAGAAACGCTTAAAGATATTATTGCTGATCTACTTAAGCCTGGTCGTGATTTACGTGATGATTTTGAGGCACCAACCCTTCGTCAAGATGTTTTAGATCTCAAGGATCTTAAAATCGGTCAAAAATTGGAAGGAACAGTCCGCAATGTTGTAGACTTTGGAGCTTTCGTAGACGTTGGTGTACATGAGGACGGTCTTATTCATATTTCAGAAATGTCCAAGACCTTTGTCAAACATCCCAGCCAGATCGTTTCAGTCGGTGATATCGTGACAGTCTGGGTTTCTAAAGTTGATGTCGACCACGAAAAACTTAATTTATCATTGGTGGCCCCTCGTGAATCTTAATGACTATGTAAAACGTATTTCAAGGGAAGATTTCGGTCTTCCTTTTAATCATTGGGCTGTTTGGAATCCTCGTCTACGTTCGACTGGAGGCCGCTTTTTTCCAAAGGATGGTCATATTGATTTTAATCCCGCTATGTACGAGGAGTTTGATAAAACTATTTTTCGTGGTATTGTCCGACATGAACTTTGTCATTATCATCTCTATTTTGCAGGTGAAGGTTATAAGCATACTGACACGGATTTCAAACGATTGTTGAAAGAGGTGGAGGGCTTACGCTATGCTCCTAAGAGGCTACAAAGTTATAAGTACCACTATATCTGTCAATCCTGCACCCAGACCTACCAACGTCAGAGAAGAGTCAATACGAATAAATTTCGTTGTGGCAGATGCCAAGGCAAGCTAATCTTGTATAAGGAAGGTTAGTTGAAGGGACAATTTTGTTTTTAAGTTCTAAAAGGGCGACCCAACTGGATCGCCCTTTTAGAACTTAAATAATGGGAAAGAAAATAACATAGTTAGTCAACATCAATAACATCTGCATCTTTGCGACGCCGATGGCTATCCTGATAGTGACTAGTACTCTTAGTATCCTTGTAAGGAAGGAGTATAGCCAGCAAGAGATAGAGAAGGATCGCAAAGCCATCTGTAATAAATGCAAAAATAACATATAAAACACGAACAATAACAATATCCCAGCCAAACTTATCTGCGATACCTGCTAAAACACCACAGATAAGACGACCACGCCGTAATTTATAGAATTCAGTCATAACTTCCGCCTCTCTTGCTAAGCAGTAGTTGAAAAGAAGGTCCTGTTACCCCTACTTTCCTAACTCTATAAGTATTATACTACCTCTAGCAACAAAGGACATCAGCCTCTAGGCTGATTATTTCGTAGACATCTTAAAAAATTTCTTTTTCAGGGGTTCCATGGACATTGAGGCTATAAAAATTGTGTTATAATAAGCCTATTAAAAAAGAAATGAGAGTGCTTATGACAGTTACTGTTGACATGCTAGCTAAGAAAGTTAAGCTAGAAGCTGTTTTTACTAAGCCAGAACATTTAACAAAGGAAATCACCACGTCAGATATTTCTCGTCCAGGTTTAGAGCTGACAGGTTACTTTGATTACTATGCACCTGAGCGTGTCCAGCTTATGGGGATGAAAGAATGGTCTTATATGATGGCCATGACTTCTCATAACCGTTATTCAGTTCTCAAAGCAATCTTTCGCTCCGAAACACCTGCCTTGGTTGTCGCACGTGATCTAGAGATTCCACAGGAGATGCTTAAAGCTGCAGAAGAAGAGGATACTCCCATTTTTCAATCTCATCAAGCGACTTCTAGCATTGCTGGTGAGATGTCCTGGTATCTTAATTCATGCTTAGCAGAACGAACGAGTGTCCATGGTGTTCTGGTTGATATTTACGGTATGGGAGTACTTATCCAAGGTGACTCAGGTATCGGCAAGAGCGAGACTGGATTAGAGCTGGTCAAACGTGGTCACCGTTTGGTTGCAGATGATCGTGTGGATATTTATGCCAAAGACGAAGAGACTTTATGGGGGGAACCAGCTGAGATTTTACGCCATCTGTTAGAAATTCGTGGGGTTGGGATTATCGATATCATGAGCCTCTACGGAGCCAGTGCTGTTAGGAATTCTTCTCAAGTACAGCTCTCTATTTATCTAGAAAATTTTGAGCAAGGTAAGGAATTTGACCGTCTAGGAAATGGCAATGAGGAAATTGAACTGCAAGGAGTTAAAATTCCTAGAGTTCGCATTCCCGTTAAAACTGGTCGTAATGTCTCAGTTGTTATCGAAGCGGCAGCCATGAACCATCGGGCTAAGCAGATGGGCTTTGATGCTACCAAGACCTTTGAGGACCGCCTAACCAATCTGATCACAGAAAATGGTGCTGACTGATGGCAGCTGTTATTGATCCAATCGTTTTTCAATCCGGTCCCATAGCGATTCGCTGGTACAGTATCTGTATTGTAACAGGGATGATTTTAGCAGTCTGGTTGGCTATACGGGAAGCCCCTCGCAAGGGAATGACCTCCGATGATGTTCTGGATTTTATGCTCCTTGCCTTTCCTATCGCCATTTTAGGGGCTCGCCTCTACTATGTTGCCTTTGAATGGCAATATTATCAAAATCACTTTGATGAGGTGTTAGCTACTTGGCAAGGAGGGATTGCTATCTATGGTGCTCTGATAGCAGGAGCTCTGGTTATGCTAATCTTTTCCTGGAAGCGAAAAATCAATGCCTATGATTTTTTAGATATTGCTGCTCCTGGAGTCATGCTGGCCCAGAGTTTTGGCCGCTGGGGGAATTTTTTCAACCAAGAGGCTTACGGACGGGCAGTAGCCCATCTGAATTATCTACCTAAATTTATCCAAGATCAGATGTACATTGACGGCAGTTATCGTCTTCCCACCTTCTTGTACGAATCTTCATGGAACTTACTCGGCTTCCTCCTAATTATGGTAGCTAGACGCCGCCTTAATTTATTAAGACGTGGTGAAGTTGCGTGGTTTTATCTTATTTGGTATGGATCAGGCCGCTTTGTCATTGAAGGATTACGTACAGATAGTTTAATGCTAGGTAGTCTACGCGTCTCCCAATGGCTGTCTCTATTACTCATTTTGCTAGGGCTTAGTTTGACAGTTTATGGTCGAAAAAGTCTAAAACAACCCTTTTATAGTCATCCATCGTCACCAAAAAATATAAAGGAGTAACACATGATCGAAATTTCAGTATTATTGATTGCCTTGGCTTTTATTGCTTTGGTTATCTATCTTATTATTTTTCTTAATAAATTAACTCAAACCTTAGATGATACTAAGCGAACCATTAATGTTTTGACATCAGATCTAGATGTCACCTTGCACCAAACGAATGAATTAGTAGCGAAAGCTAATATTTTAGTTGATGATATCAATGGCAAAGTAGCGACTATTGATCCCCTCTTTGAGGCGGTTGCGGATCTCTCCCTCAGTGTGTCAGATTTAAATACTCAAGCACGTGGTCTAGGAAAGAAAGCAACAAATGTTGGCTCAGGAGCAGCCAAAGTAGGAACAGCTGCAACAGCTCTACGCTTTGCTAGTAAATTATTTAAGAAAAAAAGGAGATAGCGGTATGGGAAAAGTTATTAAAACATTGGTAACAGGAGTAGCTGCAGGAGCAGCTCTAGGCTATGCCTTATCAACTCAAAAAGGTAAGGAAATCAAAGCCAAAAGCATAGAATTAGCCCAAGACTATAAAGAAAACCCTCAAGCCTACCATCATCTGGCCAAGCAAAAATTTGCAGAAGCTGGAGATCTGGCTAGTCATACTTTCCAAAGCTACAAAGAAAAAATTGAAACAGGTGAGCTAACAGCAGATGATCTGGTGGCAGCTGCAAAAGAAAAAGTGCTACAAGCAAGCAGCCTTGCAACAAATCATGCGCAAAATTTAAGGCAAAAAATCACTTCCAAGAAAGATCAAGAAGTCCCATCGCAAGAAGTGGAAACAGCGCTAGAAGAAGCAGATAACAGCGATATTATTATCGACTACGAGGCTGTAAAAAAAGAAGAGACAGATGACTAGATAATAAAAAAAGAAGCCTTTAAAGGCTTCTTTTTTTATTTTTTCATAGATAAGATAAATGTAGCTACCGTAGAAGTGATAGCGACAGACAAGAGAATAGCCAGTGTAAAGGCTACTAAAGTACCGAGACCAAGACTTAAAAAGAGAAAGCTTAGTAGTACTGATGAGATGCAAAAGAGTGTGATACGAGCAAAAAAGAGTAACTCTCTTAATTTAGCACTTTGCGTATCGACTTCGTAAAATTCTTGATAACTAGGTTGATTGGCTTGGTCTTGATGGATATAGCGATCTTGATCGTCTAGTATACGATAATCGCGTTGGCCTTGGGCAGACATATACAAGACTCCTTTCGCTTTAGATTTTAATATCTTAGCCGATTTAGAGGTCAGAAAAGATTATAAAATGTTCTAAGAATGATGCACACCATTCCTTATTTCTGGATAATTCTATCATAAAAATTGAATCCTGTCAGTAGATTTCACAAAATTTGCTAGAATTGAAAGGAAAATTAGATAATTTTAATAATCAAGCTGACGGAGGCCTGATAATTGGGGTAAAATTTGCTATAATAATGACATTATGGAAGACATTATTATAACAGCAACAGCAGACAGTGTACAACAGGCTAAACAATTATTAGAAATCGGCATTGACCGCATTTATATAGGTGAGAAGGCTTTTGGCCTTCGCCTTCCTAAAACATTTTCAGATAAAGAATTACGAGAAATTGCTGATTTGGCACATGCTGCAGGCAAGGAGGTGACCATAGCAGTTAACGCCTTGATGCACCAGGGAATGATGGATGCCCTACCAGAATATTTAGATTTCCTAGAGCAAATTGGTGCTGACTATATCACAGTAGGAGATGCTGGAGTGATCTATATTTGCCAGAGAGACGAGCGTCCCTTTAAGATCATCTACGATGCCTCGACCATGGTAACCTCTAGCCGTCAGATTAACTTTTGGGGTAAGGTTGGTGGTGTTAAGGAAGCTGTATTGGCTCGAGAAATTCCTTCTGCCGAATTATTTGCAATGGCGGAAAATTTGGAAATACCAGCAGAGATCCTTGTCTATGGAGCGAGTGTCATTCATCACTCTAAGCGCCCTTTACTGCAAAATTACTACAACTTTACCCATATAGACGACGAAAAATCTCGTCAACGTGACCTTTTTTTAGCAGAACCAAATGATGGGAATTCTCATTATTCCATCTATGAGGATAATCATGGCACCCATATTTTTGCTAACAACGATATTGATATGATGATGCACTTAGATGAGTTGACAGCGCATGGCTACACTCACTGGAAGTTAGATGGGATTTACTCGCCTGGCGATAATTTTTTAGCTATTGTCAAGTATTTTGTCGAGGCGCGTGATCTCCTCATGGCAGAACAGTGGAGCAAAGAAAAGGCTGAAAATTTTGATAAGGCCATCCATGAGCTCCACCCCATCAATCGAAATCTTGACACAGGGTTCTATGACTTTGATCCTGAGTTAGTGAAATAGGAGGATATTAGAGATGTTTTATGCCTATTTGCGTGGTCTAGTTTCTTTTTTGCTTTGGGTCATCAACGGTAATGCGCATTATCATAATCGTGATAATATCCGCCATGCTAAAGATAACTATATTTTGGTATCTCCTCATCGGACTTTTTGGGATCCTGTTTATTTGGCTTTTGCAACCAAGCCAAAACAATTTATCTTTATGGCCAAAAAAGAACTTTTCAAAAATAGAATTTTTGGCTGGTGGATTCGCATGTGCGGGGCTTTTCCGATCGATCGTGAGAATCCAGGGCAGGAGGCTATCAAGTATCCAGTTAAGATGTTAAAAAATAGCCAACGATCTTTGATTATGTTCCCGAGTGGTAGTCGTCACTCTAATGATGTAAAAGGGGGAGTTGCTGTCATTGCTAAGATGGCCAAAGTTAAGATTCAACCAGCAGTTTACAGCGGTCCTAGATCTTTATCTGGCTTATTGAAGGGTGAGCGGATCGATATGAACTTTGGTCCTGCTATAGATATATCTGATGTTAAACGTCTAAACGATGAAGGGATTGAGACCATCGCTGATCGGATTAACCAGGCCTTTGAACAATTAGATAAGGAAAATGAAATTTATAATAGCCACAAAAAGCTCAATCCCTTGACCTATATTTATCGTCTTCCCTTAGGGATCCTTGCAATAGTATTGATTCTGTTGACGCTCTTATTTAGCTTTTTAGCAAGTTTTATTTGGAATCCAGAAAAGCATCTCAAATAATAGGAGTAGCCTCTGAATCATTTTGGCTTTATCTATGATAAAAAAATTAGGAGCTTGCTCCTAATTTTTTTTATTTTTTACGGATAGATAATTAGAGGATAAGATCTATGAAAAATGAATCTCTATTTTTAAGTTTGGTCTTGCTATTACTGGGTCTGCTGACTCTTATTTTGGGGGTAATTTAAAATGATCAGAGAATGGATTGATTGGTTAAAAGAGCGTAAAATACTTCTAATACTCTTAGGCTTGGTTGTGGTTTTATTAATGGGAATGGCAAGTAATCTTGGTAGCCATAAAAATTCGGAAAGTTTGACAAGTTTGTCTTCTATACCAACAGCGAGTTCTAGTCTAGCTGCTAATTCTAGCAGTAAACAGGGGATGGATATTGTGGTTGATGTTAAAGGAGCAGTAAAGCATGAGGGTGTCTATAAATTACCATCAGAGAGTCGAGTAACAGATGCGATTGCCAAGGCGGGAGGATTTACAAAAGAGGCGGATAAAAGGTCTGTCAATTTAGCTCAAAAATTAGAGGACGAAGCTGTTATTTATGTCGCAAAAATAGGAGAAGAAGTAGCCTTGCCCTCACAAGATCAGTCTGGTTCTCAACATTCAGGAGAACCTGGGAGCAGTAGTGATAAGGAAAAGGTCAATCTAAATACTGCAACAGCACAAGAACTACAGACTATCCCAGGTATCGGGGAAAAACGAGCTCAAGATATCATTAACTATCGAGAAGAAAAGGGTGGCTTCACTCAGGTAGAAGAATTAAAAAATATTTCAGGCATCGGTGATAAAACCTTCGAAAAGATCAAAGATGAGGTAACGGTGTGATAACCAACCTTAAAATTCAGCCGATTTATTTGGCTATTCTAGCTATTGTGACTTGTTATTATATTATAGTGGGTTATCATTTCCTACTGGTTTTAATCATAGGTCTTGTTTGGTTTTTGTTTAGACAGTTATCATTAAAATCAGCTAGTAGGATCCTCATCATTTGGTTCGCTTTTATAGGCGCATGGTATGGCTATCATCACTACAGAATTCAGCATTATCAGACGGCACCAGAAATAGTCAATGATATAAGAATTATTCCAGATACGATTCGTATCAACGGTGATCAGCTTAGTTTTCTTGGACAGACTGGAAATCGACGTTACCAGGTGTATTATCAGTTAGAGAATCGAGAGCAAAAGAACTTTTTTGAAAAATTAGATACCCCTTTAGATTTGCAAATTTCTAGTGAGGTGGAGGAAGCAAGTCCGATTAGAAACTTTAATGGCTTTAATTATCGCTCCTACCTCTATTATCAAGGAATTGACAGGGTAATAACGATTACTCGTATAAATAAGGTCACTCGACCCAAGCGCCTGAGTAATTTTGAACGGTTACACAAATTAAGACGACAGGCGCTTTTATATTGTCAGCAATCTTTTCCAAAACCAATGTCAAACTACATGACGGGTCTCTTACTAGGGGAATTAGATAGCTCTTTTGATTCGATCAAGGAGCAGTACAGAGATCTAGGTATTGTTCATTTGTTCGCCCTTTCAGGGATGCAGGTAGGATTTTTTATCGCCTTATTTCGTAGATCCTTGCTGCGTATAGGATTACGAGACGACTGGGTTGACTATAGCCAAGTGGTTTTTTCAGTTTTTTATGCTGCTATGACAGGATTTGCGGTCTCAGTTATCCGTAGCCTGCTTCAGGCTATGTTCAGGAGATTTAATATTAAAGGACTCAATAATTTATCCTTGAGTATAGGTGTGATGTTTTTCATTCAGCCTTACTTCTTGATGACAGTTGCTGGTGTCCTGACTTATGCTTTTGCTTTTTTGATGGCTATTTTGAACACAAATTATCTGGTAAATTTTTTTGAACAAATTCGTGAAGGCGCTAAATTATCTATGGGAACTTTACCGTTATTAACATTTGTATTCAGTACCTTTCAGCCTTTTTCTATTATCCTAACACTAGTATTTTCCTTATTATTTGATTACGTGCTGTTACCATTATTATTGTCGGCCTTTTTCCTGCGTCCTTTATTATCTATGGATATTTTTAATGGATTATTTGTTTGGTTGGAGAAAATCATTGGTTTCTTATCCTCTTTTTTGATTAAACCGTGGATAATAGGTAAACCAAGCCCATTTATTTTAATAGTTTTGATAGGATTACTGTCTGTTTTATACGAATTATGGTCGAAAAAGTTAGTACGTTGGCTTTTATTATTTTTAGTTGGTCTCGTTTTTATAAGTGTTAAGCACCCTTTAACGAATGAGGTTACTATGATTGATGTAGGACAGGGAGATAGTTTATTGATCAGAGATAGCTGGGGGAAGACCCTTCTAGTTGATACAGGAGGACGACCAGAGCTTAAGAAACAAGAGCCCTGGAGGAAGCGCCAGTTGTCCAGTAATGCTTCTAAAACCCTAATTCCTTATCTAAAGAGCAGAGGAATTTCTCAGTTAGATCAGGTTTTACTAACGCATAGTGACAGTGATCACACAGGAGATATAGATGATTTAGCAAAGGAAATAAAAGTGAAGGAATTTCTAGTAAGTCCAGGTAGTCTTACAGACCATGCGTTTAAAAAGAGACTGGTGCGTTTAAACATTCCTGTTAAAATTTTAAGAGCAGGTGACAGGTTGCCTATCATGGGGAGCCATTTGCAAGTGCTCTCACCTTGGGAAGTGGGAGATGGCAGCAATAATGATTCTGTGGTCCTTTATGGAAAGCTACTAAACCAGCATTTTTTATTGACAGGAGATTTGGAGAAATCAGGCGAGGAAGCCTTGATGGCTCGTTATCCGAATTTACCGGTAGATGTCTTAAAGGTTGCTCATCATGGATCGAAAGGATCCTCTAGTCAGATGTTTTTAAATAAAATATCACCCAAGATTGCATTAATATCTGTAGGTAAGGATAATCGATACCATCACCCAAACCAAGAGACTCTAAAGCGTTTGCAAGCAGTTGGAAGTCATATTTATCGTACAGATCAACAAGGTGCCATTCGTCTTATCGGTTGGCGACAGTGGCGAATTCAAACGGTTAGAAGGGATTAATGGATAAGTATTTTTTAATAGGATTGCTATAAGATTGAATTTAATGGTGAATTATGCTATTCTATGAACATCTATTTTATTTAGGAGATCATTATGTTTACAGCTTATTCTCAATATTGGAAGAACATGTTGGACTTTAAAAGTCGATCAAAACGCTCGGAATTTTGGTGGCCATTTTTAATCATTAGTATTTTCCGAATTAGTTTTTATCTAATGCTATTGCTTTCATTGCTGTTACCATTCTTCAGAAGACAAGAAGAGTTGAAAGAGGCTGCTCTTTCAGATGAAGGTCTAACTATATGGTCTAATTTGTCCCCAGGCATTATTTTTGTGATAGTGGTTTGGGTTCTATTAGAACTTGCCCATATTTTACCTGGTCTTACAGTGGCTATTCGTCGCCTCAAAGATGCCGCTTTTCATTGGACTTTTAGCTTTTTATTTGTGGCTTCCTACATTTGCGGTCTCGTGGCAGTTCTTACTCCATCAGCCGCTTTGCTATGGTTTATCCTTGCGGGTATTGCTATGGCACCGGCAGTAGTTCTCTGCGCTTTTCCAAGCCGTGAAAAAGCGGTGAAGCCAGCTGTTCCTACTTATGTACAAGCTCAACCTCAAGTGACTCCAGTAATGCCAAATGGCACAATGGCAGCACCTGGTGCTAGGCCGTTAGCGCCAACGCAAGCAATGCCCCAACAGCAACCTATGCAGCCTCAGGGACAACCTTCCTTTGCTCAACCGCAAGCTGCTGCTCAACCTTCTCAGTTCCAAGGAATGCCTCAACAAGCAGTTCCTCAGCCAATGGATCCAGTAGCAGGGATGCCACAAAATCCACAAAATCCACCGCAAGGGTAGGATATCGGTAATCTTTAATACTGTTTGTAAGTTTTAAAAGACTGAAATAAATGAGAAAAGCTTAGCCAAAGGCTAAGCTTTTTTTATTGATGCTATAGGGGAAAACCTGTGTAGAAATATGCTATAATGGCAACATGATAGCAATTGAAGAAGTAGCAGCAATAACCAAGGAAAAACTTCCTCCGATTACACTGGTTAGTGGAGAGGATTTAGGACAGTACAGTCAGATAAAACAACGATTGTTTGAAAGTATTGGTTTTGATAATAGTGATCTGACTTATTCTTATTTTGATTTTCCAGAATCTAGCTTTGCTGATGCCCAGATGGACTTAGAAAGCTTACCTTTTTTTTCGGATGAAAAAGTTGTTATTTTAGATAATTTAGCGGATTTAACGACGGCAAAAAAATCTTATCTGAATGATAAGGAGCTACAGCAGCTAGAAGATTATTTATTAAACCCTGTAGCAACAACACGGCTGATCATATTTGCACCTGGAAAGCTAGATGGCAAACGGCGGATTGTTAAATTACTTAAACGAGATGCTAAAATCTTGGAAGCCAAAGAGCTGAAGGAAGCGGAAATCAAGACTTACTTTCAAAAAGTTGCCCACACTCAAGGATTAAGGTTTGAATCACAGGCTTTTGAACAACTACTGATAAAATCTAACTTTGATTTTAGTGATATTCAAAAAAATCTTTTATTTTTAAAGGGCTACAAATCGGATGATCTGGTTAGCTTAGAAGATGTAGTAACGGCTATTCCTAAAACGTTGCAAGATAATATTTTTGATTTGACCCAATTCATACTAAATGGTCGTGTTGAGGAAGCTAGGGAATTGGTGCGTGATCTAAGAATGCAGGGAGAAGACGATATTAAACTATTGGCTATAATGGTCGGACAGTTTCGTCTCTTTCTCCAAGTAAAAATACTATTTCATGAAGGCCGAAACGAGTCCAGTATGCTTACTATCTTATCCGATATACAAGGAAGAAGGATGAATCCTTATCAACTCAGGTTTGCTATCCGAGATAGTAGAAATCTCTCCCTTTCTTTTTTAAAAAAAGCGCTGCAGTTACTCATTCAGACCGACTATGATATCAAACAAGGTAGGTTTGATAAAGATTACTTATTTGATCTAGCTCTTTTAAAATTAGTATCTTGGCAGCAAGCAGTAGATGCTTAATGCTTATCCAGACCTAAGGTATAGGACTAATTCCTTGAAAATTAAGGTGCTTTTCTATAAAATAAGCCTATATATTAGAAAAAAGAAAGAGGTAATCCTTATGGCTATTACTCTACCAGATCTTCCGTATGCTTATGATGCATTGGAGCCATATATCGACGCTGAAACAATGACTCTACACCATGATAAGCACCACGCCACTTACGTTGCTAATGTCAATGCTGCTTTAGAAAAACACCCTGAAATTGGTGAGGATCTTGAGTCCCTCTTAACTGATGTTGAGTCAATTCCAGCCGACATTCGCCAAGCGGTTATCAACAATGGTGGCGGTCATCTTAACCACGCTCTTTTCTGGGAATTGATGTCTCCAGAAAAAACAGAAATTACTTCAGAAGTAGCTGAAGCTATTAATCAGACTTTCGGTTCATTTGAAGCCTTTAAAGAGGCCTTCACAACAGCAGCAACAACACGATTTGGTTCTGGATGGGCTTGGTTGGTTGTTAATGCAGAAGGCAATCTTGAAGTAACTTCTACCGCTAATCAAGATACGCCAATCATGCAGGGTCAAAAGCCAATCTTAGGATTGGATGTTTGGGAACATGCTTACTATCTTAGCTACCGTAATGTTCGTCCAAACTACATCAAGGCTTTCTTTGAAGTCATCAACTGGAATAAGGTTGCTGAACTTTACGCAGCTGCTAAATAATATATTGTTTAAAGCACTCAGGTGCTTTTTCTTTTGTCCTTATTTGTTCAAGTTGCAAAGGGCATCCATCTCATAATAAGATCTTACTCAGACACCTAATTGTAATCATATTTTAAAAAAAATGAAAAAAATAGGCCGTAAGTCTTGAAAAATAGCTAATTTAACTTAAAATAGATATGAGGTAAATTATGTCTAACAAACTTACAATTATTTTGAGTATTATTTTAGCGATTGTCCTTGGATTTCTGGGCAGTTTTTATTTGCAGGATGGAATTGAAACAACTCAGCAAAAACAAGAACTTCAAGCAAATAAGCAAAAGCAGAGAACTGAAAATAAAGTTGTACCGAGGAATAAGTCCGCTAAGGAAAAGCAAGCGGTCATGGAAGCAGATGCTCCAGAGATGGATGCTCTTGGACTTCGTTATGACTATGCCAAACTCAGTTTAGTTGATACGGTAAAAGCTTTTATGACTGAGCAAGGGATTGATGAAAGTCAAGTTGCCTTTTCTTACAAAAATCCTAAGACTAATGAGTCCTTTTCAATGAACGATACTGAGCTGATGACGGCTGGTTCTACCTATAAGCTCCCTTTAAACATGTTGGTTGTTGATGCTGTGGATAAGGGACAGTTTACTTATGAGCAAGAGTTTGACATTACCAAGTTGAACTATGAATATCAAGGCGAGCACGACGCCTATGTTGCTAATTACGGCGGTGCCATGACAATACCTGAGATGCAGTATGGCTCCTTGGTTGTCTCAGAAAATACCCCAGCTTACGGTCTGGCCTCTATTCTTGGAGGGCGTAAGAAGGCTTACAGCCAATTTGATCACTATGGTAAATCTAAGAATAAACAAGTACCTGCCTTTGAAACCAAAGGCAATAAAACAACAACCAGCTACTACATTCAGCTGCTTGATTACCTTTATAAACATCAAAAAAAATATAAGGATGTCCTTAAGTTTATAGGAGAATCCTTCCCAGATGAATACTATAAAACCTTCTTGCCATCTGATTTGACCATTTATCAAAAACCGGGTTATGTTGGAGAGGCCTTGAATGTGGATGCAATCGTTATGGAGAAGAGTCCCTATCTAGTGGCTATCTATACCCGCTATCTAGGAGGATCAACTGAGGAAACAACAGAAGTCAATTCTTATGGTTACAATCAACTAGCTATGCTGACTTATGTCATTAATGAGTGGCACCGTGTCAATATGAACTAGCTCCAATTTCCAGTTTCAAGATGATTTTAGATATGCTATAATAGGGTCACTGTCTTACTTAAAAGTCTATTGGATCATGAAGGAGAAAATAATGACATCTTACCGCGATGCTCAACTGGAAGATATCAAAAATAGAATGTATACCTACCTCACAGTTGTAAGAAATTGGTTCTTGATTTTTCTTATCTTATTCCTAACAGCTTTAGCTTACTGGTGGTTTAATCCTCACAATATCATGGGAGCTGCTTTTAGCTTCACAGCGCTGTTGCCCTTAGCAGCTTTAGGCGTTCAATATGCCAGAGAAAATAATATCTATCGTCAGGAAGCTCCCGCTATCTTGACAGAAGAATTGGATATCGAAACCTATCAAGAAGTCTTAGAAGAAGAAACCCTGGTAACCACTAGGTTCCAAACCAACTGGGATCGTATTATTATTCGCCGTGCTCAATTAGCTTGGCTCAAAGGTGACTTCAAAAAAGCTAGAGAATTTCTAGAAATGATCGCACCTCTCAAGGTGAGAGTATCTGCTAAAGAGCGCACAAGCCTGCTGTTGACTTATTACTTGGTTGACTTTGCTACCAAGGTTTTTGAAGGTGAAGAAGCGAAGAAAGAAATGACCCTGTCTGCTATTAATGATCTGGTCGTCCAAAACGATCAAGAAGAAAAGGAGAAGGCCTTCACAGCTGCAATTATTGAGGCTCTGTCTGCTATTTTGGTCGATCAAGAAGTCCAAGATGATTTAGAGAATCTATCTCCAAGTCATGAATTGGACCAATTACTTCTCGACTACCTGCAAGCAGAAAATGCCTCTCTAAATCACAAAAAAGATGAAGCCAAGAAATTCTATAAGAAAGTAGCCCAAGCCAATAGTTCCCTTTATATGGTTAAAGAAGCTAAGCAGGCAATTAAAAAAATTAAGTAAAAAGAGAGTGGGATGAAAATCAATAAACCGTGAGCACATCACGGTTTTGATTTTCATCGCTCTTTTATTTCTAGTCTCAGGTCTCTGCCGCTTTTCTATTTTTCGGTGACAGGCTTTGGCAGTCTATCCCAGACTGCCAAAAGCCACTGGACTGTTTAAGGAGACGCCTAAAAATAGAAACGCCCCTCGAGATAAAGACTGTCAATCTAGTGAAACCTGGAATAATATTAACGAGTCTGGATTTTATTCCAGACTCCTTTCTCTTTATTTTACAAAATAGTAGCTTTTTGCCGATAACACGATTGCTGGAGTGAAGCTAGAACGAAAGAGAGGACTTATTTTACGAACATAGCATCGCCAAAGCTAAAGAAGCGGTAGCCCTGCTCAATAGCATGCTTGTAAGACTCAAGGACAAATTCTCGTCCAGCAAAAGCTGATACGAGCATCACCAGTGTTGATTTTGGAAGGTGAAAATTAGTAGAAAAGGCATCGACGACTTTGAAGGTGTAACCGGGTTTGATAAAGATGTTGGTCCAACCTGAGTCGGCTTGAATCTCACCACCAAATTTATTACCGATGGTTTCTAAGGTCCGGATAGATGTCGTTCCAACAGCCACTATACGTCCTCCAGCTTTCTTGGTGTCACGTAGGACCTGAGCAGCTTCTTCTGAGAGACTATAGAATTCAGAGTGCATATCATGCTCTTCGATATTATCAACAGAGACAGGTCGAAAAGTTCCTAGCCCAACATGCAAGGTGAGATAAAGCAGTTTCACACCCTTATCTTCAATTTTTTTCAAGAGCTCCTTGGTAAAATGAAGTCCAGCTGTTGGAGCAGCAGCAGATCCATTTTCTTTAGCATAAACGGTCTGGTAGCGCTCACGATCGTCCAATTTTTCATGAATATAAGGAGGTAGTGGCATTTCTCCTAAACTTTCTAAGACTTCAAGGAAAATACCATCATAATGAAATTCAACAACGCGACCACCATGCTCAAGCTCTTGAGTAATAGTAGCTTTCAGTCTGCCATCACCAAAGCTGACAGTGCTACCAAGGCGAAGTCGTTTCGCAGGTTTTGCTAGCACTTCCCACTGATCTCCATCGATATTTTTAAGTAAGAGGAATTCCACATGGCCGTGAGTTTCAGGCTTTTCTCCGTAGAGACGAGCTGGAAGGACACGGGTGTTATTCATGACTAAGGCGTCACCAGGATTTAGCTCGTCAATAATATGATCAAAGTAGCTATCCACCATCGTATGCTTTTCCTTGTCGATAACCAGTAATCTAGAGTGATCTCGCTCTTTTAAGGGTGTTTGGGCAATGAGCTCTTCAGGAAGGTTAAAATCAAAATCATTAGTATTCATCTGTGTCATAGTTCTCCTTTATTTAGCATTCTCATTATACCATGACTCCTAGAATCAATCACCTTTTGCTATAGTCCATGACGTGGTATAATTGGCATGAAGCAAGCTACATGGATAAGCGAACCTTAGCGAGAAGAAAGAAGGAATCCCATGTTAATTAAGACAGTAGACAATCAACTAGAAGGCGCAAGGCTAGCCAAAGATATCTTGAGTCTAGCAATGAAGCAAGGGGCTAAAACAATAGGCCTAGCCACAGGCAGTTCTCCGCTGGCTTTTTATCAAGAGTTAGTCGCTAGTGATCTCGATTTTTCAAAACTGACTTCCATTAATCTTGATGAATACGTTGGTCTACCAGCAGATCATCCACAATCCTACCACCATTTTATGCAGACCCATTTGTTTAGGGCAAAACCCTTCAAAGCTAGCTATCTCCCCAATGGTATGGCTGAGGATTTAGACCTGGAAGTAAAGTCCTATGAGAAGCAAGTAAGAAGACTAGGGATAGATATCCAGATATTGGGAATTGGTCGCAATGGTCATATTGGCTTTAACGAACCGGGGACCCCATTTGATAGTCAGACCCATGTCGTTGATTTGACAGAGAGTACAATTCAGGCCAATAGCCGTTTTTTTGTCAATTCTGACCAGGTTCCCCGTCAAGCTATTTCTATGGGGATTAGTTCGATTCTATCGGCTAAAAAAATCATTCTTTTTGCCTACGGTGAGGAAAAAGCCAGAGCCATAGTTGATACTGTCTGTGGGCCTATAAAGCTAGATGTCCCAGGTAGTATCTTACAAACTCATCCAGATGTCGTCCTCATCCTAGATAGAGCTGCTGCCAGCTTACTACCATCCACTTATGCGAATTGATAAGCTCTTAGGTTTAGCTGGCTATGGATCTAAAAATGCTGTTAAAAAGCTTATACGGAGCCAGCAGGTAACCATAGATGGTCAATTAGTCCGCGATGATAGTCAAAATGCTGATCCGGGCTTGCAGGTAGTAAGAGTAGGGAAGAGGCAAGTTGACTACGAGGCAGAAAGTTATTACTTACTCAATAAGCCCTCAGGTGTTGTGAGTGCTGTCAGTGATAAGAACCATCGGACAGTCATTGATTTGATTGCCAAAGAAGATCAAAGACAAGGACTCTACCCCGTCGGTCGTTTGGATCGTGATACACAGGGGCTTTTATTGCTGACAACTAACGGTCCTCTAGGCTATCGAATGCTTCATCCCCAGTATCATGTTGATAAAACCTACTATGTTGAAGTCAATGGTCCCTTACTTTCAGATGCTGAGGATTTCTTTGCAAGGGGAATAATCTTTTTAGATGGTACTAGGACCAAGCCAGCTAATCTTAGGATTTTATCCAGCCATCCAGAATTATCAAAGGCAGAGGTTACGGTATCAGAAGGAAAGTTCCACCAAGTGAAAAAGATGTTTTTAGCTTATGGAGTAAAAGTAACAACGCTCAAACGGATCAGTTTTGGAGGCTTGGAGCTTGGTGACTTGAAATCTGGAGAATATCGACAATTAAATACTCGAGAAAAGAATATTCTAAAAAACTACTTGGGATGAAACCTTGCATATCCTAATGGGTCTGACCTCTAAGACAAAATGAAACTAAGTTATCTGGTCCTTTGACAAAGATAGTGAAAAAGCCAGCTACAAAAGATGGTCGCATTCCGTAAACAAAATGAAAAAACATAGAGAGTTTGGGACAAAAGTGGAAACTCATTTGTCTTGTCCTACTCTCTTTTTTTACGGATAAAATAGGTGAGGAGGACGCTTATGTTAGTAGCTTATGATGCCAAGGGATATTTAATCAATTTGCTTGAGGAATTACCACCTGAGAAACAAAACTTTTTTTGCCCAAGCTGTGGTGGACGCTTAAGGTTAAGGCAAGGGTCAGTCATGCGCCCTCACTTTGCTCATATGAGTTTGAAGGACTGTCTTTTCTATAGTGAAAATGAATCTGCTGAACACCTTTCTTTAAAGGCTCTGCTTTATCAAGCCTTAGTAGTACAAGAAAAAGTTGAAGTGGAGCGAGTGATCCCCCAAATAAAGCAGGTTGCTGATCTCATGGTAAATGATCATCTGGCTCTGGAAGTACAGTGCAGTCGTTTGTCATCAGAACGCCTGAGAACACGAACTAAAGCCTATCACCTGCATGGCTATCGGGTGCTTTGGCTGCTAGGGAAAAAATTATGGCTCGGTAAAAGACTAGCACCCCTGCATCGTGATTTTATATATTTTTCAGAGAATATGGGCTTCCATCTGTGGGAATTGGATCTTGCAAAGAAGACTATTCGATTAAAATATCTTATTTACGAAGATTGGCATAACCAGGTTCACTATTTGGTTGAAGAGTTCCCTTTAGGGAAAGGACTTATGGATTTTTTCCGCCATCCTTTTCGCTCTCAAAAAATGTCATCCTATCAGGTAGCGATGGATCGAGACCTACTCAGCTACATTCAAAAGCAACTGATAGCTAGAAATCCCAAATGGATGCGTCGCCAAGAATGTGCTTATAATAAAGGAGAGAATCTTTTGACGAAAAAATTGGAGGATTATTTTCCTCAAGTTCGCTTTCCTAAAGGATCCTTTGCTCAAATCGACAGAGCCTTAGACTTGTATGAGGACCAGTTTTTGGACTACTATAAGAGCCAAGCTATGCAGGATATCCAAGTTTTATACCCGCCAAAATTTTATGCTAGAATAAGATCAAAGTGAATTTAGAAAGTAGTAGGGATAGTATATAGCCCTGCAAGAGGTAGCACAATGTCTAGCAATCGTGAGCATATTGATCCCAAAAGACAGTGGGACTTGACGAGTATTTTTGCCAGCGATCAAGATTGGGAAACAGAATTTTCTCAGCTTTCTCAAGATCTTGATCAAGCGTCGCATTTATCCGGCCGTTTATCTCGCTCAGCTAAAGATCTTCTTGAGGTAACAGAAACCTATTTAAACTTATCTCGCAGACTAGAAAAACTGTATGTCTATGCTTCGATGAAAAATGATCAAGATACTACAGTGAGTACCTATCAGGAGCTACAATCCAAAGCGTCTAGCTTATATGCACATTATGCTCAGACCTTTTCGTTTTTTGAACCAGAGTTGTTAGAGCTTCCTTCGGAGACTTATCAAACCTTTTGTCATCAAGAGGCGAATCTTGGCCTTTACCACCATTTTTATGAGAAGATTTTCACCCAAAAATCTCATGTTTTATCTCAACGTGAAGAAAATCTTCTAGCTGGTGCCCAAGAGATCTTTGAGGCTGCCGGTGAAACTTTTGAGATCTTGGATAATGCAGATGTCTTGTTTCCTATGATCACTAATGAAGAGGGGAAAAGTATTGAGCTGACACATGGTAACTTTATCACCCTAATGGAGTCGAAAGACCGTGGGCTCAGACAGAGAGTCTATCAAGCCTATTACAGTATCTATCAACAGTTTCAGCATACTTATGCTAAAACGTTAGCAACTAGCGTTAAGCAGCATAACTATACTGCCAAGGTTCATCACTATGACTCTGCCAGGCAAGCTGCCCTAGCCAATAACTACATTCCTGAACAAGTCTACGAACAGTTGGTGTCTACAGTTAATGACCACCTTTCTCTTTTGCAGCGCTATATGAAGTTGCGACAGAAAATTCTAGGGTTAGAGCAATTAAAAATGTATGACCTTTATACGCCCCTATCTGAGCTGGACCTCTCTCTGACCTATGAAGAGGCCATCGCTAAAGCTGAAAAAGTACTAGCTGTTTTTGGCCCGGAGTACCAGAAAAATCTCCACAAGGTCTTTCATGAACGATGGATTGATGTGGATGTTAATAAAGGCAAGCGCTCAGGTGCTTATTCTGGTGGATCTTATGATACCAATGCCTTTATCTTACTAAATTGGCAAGATACGCTAGATAATCTCTATACACTTGTTCATGAGACTGGGCACAGTATGCATTCAGTATTTACACGTGAAAATCAACCTTATGTATATGGTGATTACAGCATTTTCTTAGCAGAGGTCGCCTCAACGACCAATGAAAACATCTTGACGGAAGTCCTGCTTAAGGAAGCCAAGGATTCTAAAGAACGCTTTGCTCTGCTCAATTACTATCTAGATAGTTTTAAGGGAACAGTCTTTCGTCAGACTCACTTCGCTGAGTTTGAACAGGCCATCCACCTCGCTGATGCAGCTGGAGAGGTTTTGACCAGCCAGTATCTCAACGATCTCTATGCTGAACTCAATGAGAAGTATTATGGATTAGCTAAGGAAGATAACCCTGAAATTCAGTACGAGTGGGCCCGGATTCCTCATTTTTATTATAATTTCTATGTTTATCAATATGCGACAGGATTTGCAGCAGCCAATTATTTAGCACAAAAAATTGTCCATGGAAATGATGACGATAGACAGCACTATCTCGATTATCTTAAGGCTGGTAGCTCAGCCTATCCCCTTGAAGTCATTGCTAAAGCTGGTGTTGATATGACCAAGAGTGATTATTTAGAAGCAGCTTTCAAAGTTTTTGAAGAAAGACTGACAGAGTTGGAAACTTTGGTTGAAGAAGGTATCCATAACTAAGATCTGATAGCCTTTTAATCAGCTTGTAGGAAGGTCTTGCAAGCGATACGCTAAATAATTTAGGAAATAAGTCTGTTCTATAGCCTTCTTGATAAAAATACTTAAAGCTATATAAGAAGATTGCCCTATCTAAAACGTTTACATGACTAAAATACTGATAGAGGCGCCATTTTTATGGTACAATGTAAAAGCTAAAATTTTATAGAGATACAGAGGAAAACATGTCAAAACTCAGAGAAGATATTCGTAATGTTGCCATTATTGCCCACGTTGACCACGGTAAAACAACCTTGGTCGATGAGCTTTTAAAGCAGTCGCAAACCTTAGATGCACGTAAAGAGCTTGATGAGCGTGCTATGGACTCAAACGACCTTGAAAAAGAGCGTGGTATTACGATTCTTGCCAAGAATACAGCCGTTGCTTACAATGATGTCCGAATCAATATTATGGACACACCAGGTCACGCCGACTTTGGTGGTGAAGTTGAGCGGATCATGAAGATGGTTGATGGTGTCGTACTGGTTGTTGATGCCTACGAAGGAACTATGCCACAAACTCGCTTTGTTTTGAAAAAAGCCTTGGAGCAAAATTTGACGCCAATTGTTGTGGTTAATAAAATTGATAAACCAGCTGCCCGCCCAGCAGAAGTTGTGGATGAAGTTTTAGAACTTTTCATCGAACTGGGAGCAGACGACTCTCAACTTGATTTCCCGGTAGTCTATGCGTCAGCTATCAATGGAACATCCTCAATGTCTGATGATCCAGCTGACCAAGAAGCTACAATGGCTCCAATCTTTGACACTATTATCAACCATATCCCAGCACCCGTTGACAATTCAGAGGAACCTCTGCAGTTCCAAGTATCCCTGCTGGATTATAATGATTTTGTTGGACGTATCGGTATTGGACGTATCTTCCGTGGGACAGTAAAGGTTGGTGATCAAGTAACCCTCTCCAAACTCGATGGTACAACGAAGAATTTCCGTGTTACTAAACTCTTTGGTTTCTTTGGGCTGGAGCGCCGTGAGATCGAAGAAGCCAAGGCCGGTGATTTGATTGCCGTTTCAGGTATGGAAGACATCTTTGTTGGTGAAACAGTTACCCCTACGGATGCTGTAGAACCCCTGCCAGTCCTCCATATTGATGAGCCAACCCTTCAGATGACCTTCTTGGCTAACAATTCGCCTTTTGCAGGTCGAGAAGGGAAGCACGTAACTTCTCGTAAAGTTGAGGAACGCCTTTTAGCTGAACTTCAAACAGATGTTTCTCTCCGTGTTGATCCGACTGATTCACCGGATAAATGGACGGTCTCAGGTCGTGGTGAGCTTCACTTGTCCATTCTCATTGAGACCATGCGTCGTGAAGGCTATGAGCTTCAAGTATCCCGCCCAGAGGTTATCATTAAAGAAATTGATGGGGTTAAATGTGAACCGTTTGAACGGGTTCAAATCGATACACCAGAAGAATACCAAGGTTCTATCATCCAAGCCTTATCTGAACGTAAAGGTGATATGCTGGACATGCAGATGGTTGGTAATGGTCAGACACGTCTGATATTCTTGGTTCCTGCGCGTGGTTTGATTGGCTTTTCAACCGAATTTCTATCGATGACACGTGGCTACGGGATTATGAACCATACGTTTGATCAGTATTTGCCAGTCGTTGCTGGTGAAATTGGCGGACGTCATCGTGGTGCCTTAGTTTCTATTGATACTGGTAAAGCGACAACTTACTCTATCATGAGGATCGAGGAGCGTGGTACGATTTTTGTTAATCCAGGTACCGAGGTTTATGAGGGAATGATCGTCGGTGAAAATGCCCGTGAAAATGACCTTGGTGTTAATATCACAACTGCTAAACAAATGACCAACGTACGGTCTGCAACCAAAGATCAGACAGCTGTCATCAAGACTCCTCGTATCTTGACTCTAGAAGAATCTCTCGAGTTCTTAGATGATGATGAGTACATGGAAGTAACGCCTGAGTCTATTCGCTTACGTAAACAAATCTTGAACAAGGCTGAGCGTGATAAGGCTAATAAGCGTAAGAAAAAGACAGCTGAGTAATGGTGTTCTTACTTCTGGTAAGGAGAGTGCGAGATGTCTTATATTATTGTGGCAATATTGATTGCCCTTTATTATTTCTTTGCGGCACCTAAGTCGATAAAGAATACCATGAATATGATATTGATCATCGGGATCGTAGCTATTCTTTTAGTCCTCTCGATACTTGGATTTGCAAAATTACTCCAATCCCCTCCTGAGGTCTTTCTAGGGATAGTGATGATAGGGCTTGGATTTTTTACACTGCGCGATGTCCTGCTCTTATCGCCAAAACCAAATAAACATGCTGAGTATTTTTCTCGCAGCTATCGTTTTATTCGTAATTATTTCAAGGCTAAAGATGATCACTCAAAAAAATAAGTCTGATAGATTCAGGCTTATTTTTTCTGATGACATTAAGTTAAGACAATAAAAGTTTAACACTGAAAGCCAAACTATTCCTAAGTGAACCACTTGATAAAAAAGCTAATTATGTTGGCTTTTACGATACTTATAAAAACGTATGAAGATAAAATTGAAAGGATCTAGTTCTGTAGTAAACAGAACTAGATCCTTTCAACGATTTCTTATCCAATTTTTAGGGGAACACCTGCTTAGAGGGAAATTTCTTTTCACTGTTAAAAATAGCACAATATTATTTTGAGTTTGGTTTTTGCTGCCCCACACCTGATGGTTTTTGTGTCTTAGTTTCACCTTTATCAGTTGGTTGGGTCACTTTGCCATTGAATCCCATAGCATCAGCTATCCTGATAGCAACATCTGTATCATCAAACTCTCCATCAAACATATAAGCACCTGATCCCATAGCATAAACAGGAACCTTTTCACCTGAATGGTCATTGGTTGACCAAGCTAGTCCTGATTTTTTATCAAGAATACGTGTGGCTGTCACAGACACGGGTACATAGCCACCATAGCTAACATTCTGCTCTTCTGATGGCTTTTTAGATTCCTCAAAAGCAGCCCTCAGTTGATCATACTCTTCTTTGGAGCAAAGCATACGATTATTAGCCTTTTCTTCCTGATAAGAGTCTTTATCGGAGTTACTTACCTTTTCAGATGGAGCATCCGCTTCTAATTTAAGACCAAAGAACTCCTCGATGTTATATTTAAACTCCTCAAAAGTCAGTTGTGGATTTTGTTTTAATGCTTCTGTAACAATATTATCAAATTCAACTTGTGAGCCTTTTTGTTTAGTTAATACATCAAAATAAGTTTCATATCCTGTTGAAGCATTCCCAATAGTAAAACCTCCTGTGGCATGGTCAGCTGTCACTACAATTAAAGTCTCATCTGGATGTTCATTATAAAAATCAACTGCCTCCTGAATAGAATTTTGAAAATCGATAACCTCTTCAACAGTGGTCGCACCATCATTTGCATGCTCAGCCCAGTCAATCTTCCCAGACTCTGCCATCATAAAGAAACCTTCGGGATCATCTTCCATGACTTCAATCCCTTTTGCCACCATGTCACCAAAATCTTGACTCTTTTTAGTTTTATCGATAGCGTAGGTCATTGAGCCTTCATCCTGCAAATCTTCGGATACCCAATAAACCTTTTTGGAATCTTTATTGATTTTCTTGGCATCCTTTTTTGTCTCATAAATCGTATAGCCTTCATCTCTTAGAATATCATATATATCTCTTTGATTATTAGCTTTACCTGTTCTTTCATTTAATGATCCTCCAGCAAAATAATCAAAATCTGTTTTTGTCATTTGCTTACCAATATCATAGTAAGATTCGCGTGATTCTTCGTTGGCATAAAAACCAGCTGGCGTAGCGTGGTTGAGCGTCACTGTGGATAAGATCCCGACCGATTTTCCTGCTCTTTTTGCCTTCTCTGCGATAGAATCAGATGACTTTTCAAAATCACCAGAAACCCCTAGGGAGTTCGTCTGTGTCTTGTTCCCCGTCGCAAAAGCACTAGCAGTGGAAGCTGAATCAGGAATGAAAGAGTGACAATCGTACTGTGTTTTCAGACCAATCACAGGCATTTCAGTAAAATTCATCAAATCAGGGTACACTTCATCCTTATTTGTCTGTGTAAAACCTTTATAATTTTCTGCTGCTGTCACAGGTGTTATTCCCATACCATCCCCAATAAACAAAAAAACATATTTGGCTTGATTAGTGTTAACTTTTGTGTAGTCTTCGATTTTGGGACGATTAGTATCGTAAAGTTGCACATCTCGTCCGTTTGCAGTTTTTTTAGCTACCTGACTATTATTGACAGCTGTGGTGTCTAGCTTATAGTTACTAATAGCATTATTATTTTGACAGGCTACAAGTAGGCTAATGGAGAATAGCAATGCACTACAGCTTTTCACAAGTTTGAATGAACTTTTCATCTGCTGACCTCATTTCTTTATTATTAGTTACTTTAAATCTTATAGGATTATTGAAAATTTTTGAGGAAGTCTCAGTAAACTTTATGTAAAACTGCCATATCTGACCTGCATCTCCAAAAAGTCAGGTAGAAAATCTAACAATTGAGGTGCTTTTAGTGCTCTTTTTAAAACTGATAACAAGAACGGAAAAAACAGCTATTCTTTATCACAAAAGTTCAAACTTATGTCAATATACTAGGAGCTAAACTCCCTTGTATTTACCTTGAAAAAGCATGGGATTAAAGGTAAAATATAAAGAACGATATTAGGTAGAATTGGGTGCAGTATGAAAACTATTACAGATTTTGAAAATAAGAAAGTCTTGGTTCTTGGCTTGGCACGTTCGGGCGAGGCAGCAGCACGTCTCTTGTCTAAGCTTGGAGCTATCGTAACCGTCAATGATGGGAAAGCCTTTGAGGAAAATCCCTCAGCTCAGTCCCTTCTGGAAGAAGGAATTAAGGTCATTTGTGGCTCTCACCCACTCGAACTCTTGGATGAAGACTTTGCCTATATGGTCAAGAATCCAGGTATCCGTTACGATAATCCCATGGTTTCAAAAGCTATAGAAAAAGGTATTCCTGTCTATACTGAAGTGGAGCTGGCTTACCGAGTATCAGACAGCCCCATTATCGGTATTACAGGATCAAACGGCAAGACGACAACAACGACGATGATTGCGGATGTTTTAAATGCTGGTGGTCAATCAGGACTTCTTGCGGGAAATATTGGTTTCCCAGCATCTGAGGTTGTTCAAACGGCTTCAGACAAAGACAGACTAGTCATGGAGTTATCCTCTTTCCAGCTGATGGGGATCGATCAATTCCACCCCCATATAGCTGTTGTGACCAATCTAATGCCAACTCATATTGATTATCATGGCAGTTTTGAAGACTATGTAGCAGCCAAGTGGAATCTTCAAAAGAACATGATTGCCGAGGATTATCTGGTTCTCAATTTTAATCAGGACCTCGCTAAGGATTTAGCTACCAAGACTCATGCCACAGTAGTCCCTCTTTCGACAAATGAAGAAGTTGATGGGGCTTATCTTAAGGAAGGCGGTCTTTATTTTAAAGATGAATGTATTATGGCAGCTGCTGACCTTGGTGTTCCAGGTAGCCACAATATAGAAAATGCTCTGGCAACGATCGCTGTTGCCAAACTATCTGGTATTGACAATCAGGCTATTAAGGAAACCCTAGCCAGCTTTGGTGGCGTCAAACATCGCCTTCAGTCGCTTGGAGAGGTGTCTGGAGTCACCTTCTACAATGATAGTAAATCAACTAATATTTTAGCAACACAAAAAGCTCTATCAGGCTTTGACAATAGTCAAGTCATCTTAATCGCAGGTGGTTTAGACCGTGGAAATGAGTTCGATGAGCTAGTAGCCGATATAAAAGGGCTAAAGAAGATGGTAATCCTAGGTGAGTCTGCTCCACGTCTGAAACGTGCAGCAGATCAAGCCGGAGTTAGCTATCTTGATGCTAAAGATGTTAAGGAAGCCACACAACTAGCCTTTCAAGAAGCAGCAAAGGGTGATGTCGTCCTGTTGAGTCCAGCTAATGCTAGCTGGGATATGTATAAAAATTTTGAGGTTCGTGGAGATGAGTTTATTGCTGCCGTCGAGTCTCTCAAGGGAGAATAATCATGGCTAAGAAGATTGTTTTTACGGGCGGTGGTACTGTGGGTCACGTAACCTTGAACCTTATTCTTATCCCTAAATTTTTGAAGGATGGGTGGGAAGTTCACTATATTGGTGATAAAAATGGAATTGAGTATGAACAGCTAATCAAGTCTGATCTGGAAGTGACCTTCCATAATATCGCTACAGGAAAGCTGCGTCGCTATTTTTCATTCCAAAATATGTGGGATGTCTTTAAAGTAGCTTGGGGGATCCTTCAGTCAATTTTTATCATTGCTCGTATCAGGCCCAAAGCCCTATTTTCCAAAGGTGGGTTTGTATCTGTACCTCCCGTCATTGCTAGTAAAGTATTAGGAGTGCCTGTCTTTGTGCATGAGTCAGACCTATCTATGGGCTTGGCAAATAAAATCGCCTATAAGTTTGCAACAAAAATGTATACAACATTTGAGCAGCCTCAAACCCTAGTCAAGGCACAACATGTAGGAGCGATTACTAAGGTAACGGACTTTACTTGGACAAGCAAGGACCAAGAAGCCCTAGCGCCCATTAAGGCTCAATTTGATCCGCATCTCAAAACCCTGCTCTTTATCGGAGGGTCAGCTGGTGCCAAAGTCTTTAATGATTTCATTATCCAAACCCCTGAGCTCATGGCTCATTACAATGTCATCAATATATCTGGTGATAAGAGCCTCAATAGCTTAGAGAAAAATCTCTATCGTATTGACTATGTGACAGACCTCTATCAGCCCCTAATGAGTCTGGCTGATGTTGTTGTAACACGGGGAGGATCCAATACTATATTTGAGCTCTTAGCGATGAAAAAATTGCATGTGATTGTTCCTCTTGGCAAGGAAGCGAGCAGAGGAGATCAGCTAGAAAATGCAGCCTACTTTGAGAAAAAAGGCTATGCGCTTGAGTTGCCGGAGCCTGAGCTGACCTTTGATAAACTCCACCACGCTATTGATCAGCTCTTGGATGATCAAGACCAATACCTAGAATCCATGGCACAAACGAAAGAATTGAAGTCGCCAGATGAATTTTATAGCTTGTTGAGCGAGGCTATTACTCATAAGAAATAAGAAGGAGGAAACGTTGGCTAAGACACCCCCAAAAGACTCTAAAAAATCTCAAGGAAATCAAGGGCTTACTGAATGGCAAAAGCGTAACCTCGACTTTTTAAAGCAAAAAGAAGAAGAAAAAAAGGAGCAAGAAAAGCTCCAGAAAGAGTTGATAGCTGAAAAACGCAAACGCCTAAAAGACAATGGTAACTCTGACTCAGAAACCATTGAAACGCTGACGCAGCAAAATAATTCTAAGAAAACAGGCGCCGGGTTCAAAGAAAGTTCAACAAAGACCTCTGGGTCTAAAACAAAGTCTCAATATAAAAAAGCTAAACCCATTAAACCTAGTCATCCCAGAGCACCAAAGTTTCGCCGACGTATGGCCAGCATTCTTGTTCCTGCCATTTTAGGTCTGGTTTTGTCTATTTTTTTCATGACGCCGCTCAGCAAGGTCAAACACTTTGAAGTGAGAGGTGCCAACCAAACGACGGCCCAGGAAGTTCTAAAATCGACAGGTGTGGTGGACGATGCTTATACCCTATCTACTTTTTTAGATAGAGGACAGCTGGAAAAAAATATAAAGCAAAATGATCCTTGGATCAAATCAGCAACGATTAGCTATCGCTTTCCAGTGACTTTCACTATCCATGTCAAAGAGTATAGTATCATTGCTTATGCCAAGTCCGACACTGGCTATCTCCCAATTTTAGAGAGTGGTCAAAGATTGGATACAGTGTCTGCCAGTGATTTACCAGATGAGTTCACGACGATCAATCTGGAAAACGGGAAGGAATTAACTCTCCTTATTAAGAAGATAATCAAGATGGACCAAGACTTGGTCAGTCAGATTGAAACTATTTCTCTGGCAAAATCTAAGACGACCCCAGATCTCCTGAAATTAACGATGAAAGACGGTAATACTGTCTTAGTTCCCCTATCAAAAATTGATAAGAAATTACCCTACTATGATGATATAAAAGATAAGGTGGGCAGTAATGCGACTATTGATATGGAGGTTGGAATTTACGCCAGTGGTACCAAAACCCAAGATCAAGAAGACCTAGCTGATGAAACATCTGAAGGTGGTGCAGACAGTGCCTCAGAGTCCCCAGAATCATCCTCTTCATCCAGTTCCACAGATCCTAATATCCCTGCAAGCTCAGAAACAGATCTAAACTTACCAGGTGGCGATGCTTCATCGCAATAGAGGTGGGACGAAAACCAGTATTTTGATTTAGATACTCAAAATTGCTTACCTTTTACTAGGACTGAAACCCTTTGATGAGACTAGGAATAAGTGAAAATCAATCAGGTCAATCTCGTAATATAGAACAGAGTGCCAAAGAGTTTGAACGTTTGTCTCAGACTCTTTTTATTAGGCGAGTTTTAAAGAGGGGCTTAATCCAAAGACTCACATTGAAAACCTCCCTCAATTTCGTTATAATGAGTGGGAATTACGACACGTTAGCTAGCTTAGGCAAATGCTATTGCTGAGTAGCTATCTATCATGCAGACTAAAAGATAAAGATAAGGAAAAAGATATGACATTAGAAGATGAGATTAAAAAGCGCCGCACCTTTGCCATTATTTCTCACCCTGACGCAGGAAAGACAACGATTACCGAACAGTTGCTCTATTTCGGTGGGGAAATTCGTGAAGCTGGAACGGTCAAAGGGAAAAAGACCGGCACCTTTGCCAAATCTGACTGGATGGACATTGAAAAACAACGTGGTATCTCTGTTACCTCATCGGTCATGCAGTTCGATTATGCTGGTAAGCGCGTCAATATTTTAGATACACCAGGGCATGAGGATTTTTCTGAGGACACCTATCGGACCCTGATGGCAGTAGATGCAGCTGTCATGGTTGTTGACTCTGCTAAGGGGATCGAGGCACAAACCAAGAAACTCTTTGAGGTTGTTAAACATCGTGGCATCCCTGTTTTTACCTTTTTCAATAAGTTAGACCGTGATGGACGAGAGCCGCTTGATTTACTCGAAGAACTAGAGGAAGTGCTGGGAATCGCTGCTTACCCAATGAATTGGCCTATCGGTATGGGAAAAGCTTTTGAAGGGCTTTACGATATTTACAATAACCGCTTGGAGCTCTATAAAGGAGATGAGCGCTTTGCCACTATCGAAGAAGGAGACAACTGGTTCAGTGCCAATCCTTTCTATGATCAAGCCAAAGAGGATATTGAACTCCTAACTGAGGCTGGCAATGAGTTCTCTAAGGAAGCCATTCTCAAAGGGGCTTTAACCCCCGTCTTCTTTGGATCTGCCTTGACCAATTTTGGGGTGCAGACTTTTCTGGATACTTTTTTAGAGTTTGCACCAGAACCGCACGGCCATAAGACAATCGATGACCAGGTGATTGATCCCTTGGACAAAAACTTTTCAGGATTTGTTTTCAAAATTCAAGCCAATATGGATCCACGCCACCGAGACCGTATTGCCTTTGTCCGGATTGTGTCGGGTGAGTTTGAGCGCGGTATGGGGGTTAATTTGACCCGTACTGGCAAGGGAGTCAAACTATCTAATGTGACCCAATTTATGGCTGAAAGTCGTGAAAATGTGGAGAAAGCAGTGGCTGGTGATATTATTGGTGTCTATGATACAGGGACTTATCAGGTTGGAGATACTCTAACTGTGGGGAAAAATAAGTTTGAGTTTGAACCCCTACCAACCTTTACACCAGAGATTTTCATGAAAGTGTCTGCCAAGAACGTTATGAAACAAAAGTCCTTCCACAAGGGAATTGAGCAATTGGTTCAAGAGGGAGCCATTCAGCTCTATACCAATTATCAGACCGGTGAGTATATGCTTGGAGCAGTTGGCCAGTTGCAATTTGAGGTTTTCAAACACCGCATGGAAGGTGAGTATAATGCTGAAGTGGTTATGACACCAATGGGGAATAAAACGGTTCGCTGGATCAAGCCAGAAGATTTAGATGAGCGTATGTCCTCTAGTCGTAATATTCTAGCTAAGGATAGGTTTGACCAGCCTGTTTTCCTCTTTGAAAATGATTTTGCCCTGCGTTGGTTTGCAGACAAATATCCAGATGTGGCACTAGAAGAAAAAATGTAAAGATCCTAAAGAGATCAGGAACGATAAATATCTGAAAAATTTTTAAGGATATGTTAAAATTGACCCGTAATCTAGTAAGGATATGCGATTATTTCTTAGTGGGGAAAGAGAGAAATAGTCGCTATCCTACAGACTAGACTAGTAGTAGCCAAAAGGGTTTATCCTTTTTCCTATCAGATAGTAGTGTTTAGCTTTTGATAGGATCATGAAGTAGTAGAAGTGGAGTAGTATTATGTTGGAAAAAAAGCAACGATTTGGTTATCGGAAACTATCAGTCGGTTTAGCAAGTGTCGTTTTAGCGACAGCTATATCTGGACTTGGGGGCAGTGTCTACGCAGATGAGCCTAACCAAGGTGCACCAGTCCAGCTTGAATCGACAAATGTGACAGAAGAGTCATCCTCAACGCAACCGGCAGACTCTTCTACCTACCAGACTCAAGGAGAGCTGACTAATGTTCCTGAGAACTCACAAGCTATGCCTGAGCAAAAAACCACAGAGTCAACAGCCCAAGCAGCTCCAATAGACTCAAATACAGTGAGCACTCAGGAAGTGCCGACTGTCCAAGCTCCCCTAGAAAATCAAGGAGAAGCTAGCCAAGCAAAACCAGCAGCTCTAAGCCCTAAATCAGTAGCTTCCACCCGCTACAGCAACACATTTGTAGATGATAGCCAAGGAAATTGGTACTATTTGGATGCTAACGGTAATAATGTCACTGGTCAGCAAAATATTAATGGTAAAGATTACTATTTTGAAGCAGATGGTAAGCAGGTCAAGGGTCGGGAAGTTACTATTGCGGACAAGGTCTACTATTACGATGCAGATTCTGGTGAAAAATGGGTCAATCGCTTCCATATGGGGGCCGATGATAAGACTTGGTACTATCACGGTAGTGACGGAGCCAAGGTTTATGGGGCTCAAACCATCGATGGCCAAAGTCTTTATTTTGATCCTGCGACAGGAAAGCAAGCCAAAGGTACTTTTGTAACGATCGACGGTCTTCAATACTACTACGAAGAAACTAAGGGACTTCAGCTTAAAAATACTAGTCGCCAGATTGATGGCTTAGAATACCAATTTAACGCTAATGGTCAAGCCAGTGCTAAAGACAAGGCTAACGTTGTCAATACTAGTCTGGTTATTTATAGTTTTGAATTTGGTCCCAGCGTGTCTAAGATAGTCCTGCAATTCGATCGTCCAGTGACACCAGCTGTGATCCATGACCTAGCTAAGGTGACAACAGCAGGAGCTGAGCGCAAGGTTACAAATTCTTATGTGTCTGATGCACGTGGTAATGTGGTTTATCTCAAGGATAGCAATTATGTTACCTTAGAGTTAGAAGTACCTTACGACCAAAATAATGCAGCCAACAATGCCTCACCTTTTACATTCGACTTGTCTAAATGGCAAAATAAGTGGGTCAGTGATTATACTGTCACGGTCGATGGTTTAGAAGTCTTAGCACAAGGGACTAGCCGTCACCAAGTCGTTCACTCTAGTCAAAATGCTATTCAAAATCGTATCATGCCAGATACTGAGCGCTTCAATGAGCGTGGTACAGTAGGCCGTTACAACTTTGCCGCCTATGCCCCAACCAGCCTTCGTGGTGGTGAGAAGAATCCTCTAATCATTTGGCTGCACGGTGTTGGTGAAGCAGGTAGCGATATCACTATTCCACTCTTGGCTAATGATGTAGACCAGTTGACCTATAACCCTATTCAAAATCATTTTAGCTCTACTGGAAATGGAGACCAAAAAGGAGCTTATGTTTTAGCCCTTCAATCACCTGCTCAGTGGACCAAGGAAGATACAGCTAGCTTGATGTCTGTCATTAGGGGATACGTTGCTTCTCATCCAGATGTAGATGCTAATCGTATCTATCTAGCTGGACTTTCTAGTGGTGGCGGCATGGTTGCAGAGATGGGAATTGCCTATCCTAACTATTTTGCTGCTCTATTACCGATTTCTGCACCTTTTGACAGCCACCTCAGTCAGAATAATACAGCGATTGATAGTCAGGCGCTCTCAGCCCTTTATGATCAGCCTATGTGGCTCATTCAGACCAGAGCAGATGACACGGTCTTAGCAGATAACAATGCTTTGCCTTTCTATAAGAATCTTCTCAAAGCTGGTGCCCAAAACAAATGGCTCTCTTACTTTGAAAGTAATCAAGGAAGCTTTATCCCAACTGCAACCTATAATGGTCACTGGTCTTGGGTTTATCTCCTCAATGACCAGGTGACGGGTGTGCAAAACACAGATAATGCTAAAAACTGGGATCAATATTACGGTATAGTTGCCAGCAATAGAACGCACGGTGGCGATGCTAAGGCAGTCTATAATAACCAAACCTATAACAATGTCTTCGATTGGCTCAATGCTCAGAGACGCTAATGTTTCACTTAATACTTAGACAGTCTATCTGACGGTATCAGGTGGGATCCAAGCACTAAAAAACAATCAGTCATGAGTGATAAGGGTGCAGGCCATAACTTCTTAGTTATATCAACTCAATCTTACTTTCAACTACTGCGCCAATCAAATGAATAGTAAAAAGTCTGGAACCAAAAGTCCAGACTTTTTAGCTGTCATTCCTCAACTCCTATATTGCTGATAAGTGGGGGAGATAAAGACAGATCAGACCTTGCTTCTTGATAAAGATCAGGTTGGTCAGTAATGATACCAGAAACAGAACTCTTGGAAAGGTCCTGTAGTTGACTAGTTTGATTGACAGTCCAAGCATAAATAGGCTTGGACCGTTCATGAGAAACTAGTAGTGCCCAAGGTGTCACAGAGAATTCTTGAACAGCATAGAAATCTACCGAAATATCAGGAAGCTTGCCAGCCACAAATTTCATAATATAGCCGGTTTTAGCTTGAGGGACCTGATCTTCCAGTGATTCAATGAGGGAACGATTGGTAGACATGATCTCATGAGTGCTAAATAGATGTTCATGCTTGGCCTGTCTGATAAAAGCTCTCAAAAAGGTGTCAGGATCTGAATGGTAGGGCTTAAGCTCGATAATGAGTTTTTGATGGCTAGCCTTAGCAGCACTTAAAAATTCTCCCAAAGAAGAAAGATGGCTGCTAAAGCCTCTTTGCCTAAGTGTAATAGTCTTGGCCTCCTTCAGAGTCATATCGGAAATATTGCGATTGAGATGGGCCAGACGCCTGAGATTATTGTCATGACTGACGACAAACTGCTGATCTTTAGTCATAACGATATCCATCTCTGAGTAATCAGCACCAATTTTATGAGCCTCTTGCATCGCTTCTATCGAATTTTCGACAGCATTTTTGGTATAACCACGGTGTGCGATAAGAAGTGGAGCTTTACTGTCTCGGTAGTTGGTCTCAAGACTAGACGTGATCAGTCCAAACCCCAATAAGCCTAGCAAGAGAATGACACCAACTAGATGATATCCTTTATAGGAAAGAGGCTGGTTCAATAGTCTTACGGACACTTTTGCTTGTTCCTGACTTATTAAGCTACAAGCTAATAGTGAAAGTATCCATTTTCCTAGGATCACCAATACAGAAGCAAATAAGAAAAAGAAGGGAGCAAGACTATTGATGAAGCTGTGTTGGCTTATCAGATAAGTTACAAGCAGTCGGCAAAAAGTCCAGAGAAAATAAGATACCCCTGTATAGAGGAGGATGACTTTGAAGAGTAAGGACTGATGAATACGTGAAAGTGTCCAGCTTTGCTTTAGAGCCTGACTGGGTGTTAAGCCCTTTATTACAGTTAGCGGTAAAAAGAAGAGAAGTCTGATATTGAGGAAAATCAGCACTCCCCAGATCAAACAAGCGATAAAGCCAACCACTCCCCCTTGTCCATAAGGAGTTAGCAAGCTAGGGAGATCAAAATCCTTCAGTAGACTCCAGCTGAAGCCTAATTGGCTGACGGGAAGAAAGATAAGCAAATAGCTGATACAAATAGCCAACTGCTTAAACAGTCCTTGCCTGGCACCTTGCTGCAATGATTGGAAGCCTGGGTCTTTATCAGGCTTATTATTATCGCTCCTTAAAGATCTGAGCAGGATAATAGCTTCACCTAGACTGATTGCTAAAAGAAGGAAGAGATAGCCCATGAGACTACTTAGAGCTAAGGGATGTTTGAGGATCTCTGGCAGGTCACCTATATCTAATTGCCCAGTATTAGCATAAAGGCTAATACGGCTGATAAGCAAAGACAAAGCGCCCTTAGCCAGATAAGCTCCAAAGACATAAAGCCATAAACTAATTCTTAAAAAATCTAGAGTACGCTTGCTCAGTTCTTTTCCTACATATCGTCCCCATCTTTCGAAGTCGCTCACGATAGACCTCCTTGTCACTCCATTATCAGCTAGTCTAGAAAGATTTGAGGAGACATCTCTGCTAGACCTCTAAGTTATAGCTCAAATAAAGTCATTGACTTTAACAATTCTTCAGGTAATTGTTTTTTCTTATAGGATTGATAGTTTGCCTTGTCCTTGACTAGGTGGTAGCGCTTAGAGAGATTCCAGCTACCACTTGGATTGTATTCGGGATGATCTGAGACAAAGTCTATTGTCAAGTCCCACTCTCTGATATAGCCCAAAGGGCGTGAATGATACGTGATATCATCAATCTTTTGATCCCCGTAAGACCTGTGAGCATGACCAAAGACCACATCGCTAACGCCATAGCGGACAAACAATTCATGAAAACGCTGGCTGCCTAGAAAGGCGTTAAAGGGTCTAAATCGCTCATGTGTCATAGTGAAATTCCGATGAGGCACAAAGTGCATAGCAACAATCAAGCGACTGGTATCTAGCTCCTTTAACATATTCTCAAGTCTATTCAAGATCTCGTCCACAATATCAGGATCGTCAGCTTGACGTGTGAGTCTGCGGTCAAACCAAAAAGTACGCTTGAGCCGGAGAATATCGTCTAGATTATCTGGGGAAAAAGAATAATCATACCAACCATGAAAACTTAACAGTTGACGTTGACCAATCTGGTAAACCTGATAATCAAGACGATTGATGGTAGACTCATCTAAATCTAGCATATCGTGATTTCCGAGATTGTGACTGATTTCCAGATGTTGAGACAAAAATGTCAGAAAAGGCTGGGTGATATCGTAATAATGATTGCTGATATCACCAGCTAAGTGAAGATGTGTAACCTCTTGTTCTTGTAATATCTTTATCAGAGTTTGGATCTCAAAATCTCCAAAACGATTGAGGTCAATATGTAAATCGCTCATAATAGCAAGTTTTTTCATGGCTTATATTCTAGCAAAAAAACGCCCTAAAAGATATGACTGACTTTGGTTGAGTGGGATTGATCTGTGACACATGGCAAATTTAGCCCCTTTGTGGTAGAATAAAACAGTTACAATGAGAGTGGGACTCAATCAGTCAGTCGTGATAAATGACGATTTTGATTTTGTTGCCCCCAGCTACTGCATTAATTTTTTAATCTAAAATAATGCTAAGGAGTCTGGACTTTTATCCCAGCCTCAATAAAAGATAAAGGAGTGCAACCCTATGGAAGTGGCTGAAATCCGCCAAAAATTAGTAGATAATCAAGAGAAGTTGACTAGCTTCAGGAGGTCTCTTTGACTTAGAAGGTCTAGAAGAAGAGATTGCCCTGCTTGAAAATCGAATGACTGAGCCAGACTTTTGGGATGACAATACTCTTGCCCAAAAGACATCACAGGAACTCAGTGACCTCAAACAAACTTATGATACCTTTACCCAAATGGTTGAATTATCCGAAGAGTCAGAGCTTTATATGGAAATGCTTGAGGAAGATGACAGTGTTCAAGCTGAGCTTGAAAGCGTCCTTGAAAAGTTGGATAAGATGATGACAAGCTATGAAATGACCCTGCTTTTGTCAGAACCTTATGACCACAATAATGCTATCCTTGAGATCCATCCTGGCTCTGGTGGGACTGAAGCTCAGGACTGGGGAGAGATGTTGCTGCGTATGTACCAGCGCTACGGCAATGCTCAAGGTTTCAAGGTTGAGACTCTTGATTATCAAGCTGGTGATGAAGCTGGTATCAAGTCCGTGACCCTCTTATTTGAAGGTCCCAATGCTTATGGTCTGCTCAAGTCTGAGATGGGTGTTCACCGTCTGGTGCGCATATCACCATTTGACTCTGCCAAACGCCGTCATACCTCTTTTACCTCGGTTGAGGTTATGCCGGAGTTGGATGATACTATTGAGGTTGATATCCGTGACGATGATATTAAGATGGATACTTTCCGCTCAGGTGGTGCTGGTGGACAAAATGTCAATAAGGTCTCAACCGGTGTGCGTTTAACCCACATTCCTACTGGTATCGTCGTAGCTTCTACTGTTGACCGGACTCAGTATGGAAACCGGGATCGTGCTATGAAGATGCTCCAAGCCAAGCTTTATCAAATGGAACAAGAGAAAAAAGCAGAGGAAGTTTCTGCCCTCAAAGGGGATAAAAAAGAGATCACTTGGGGCAGTCAAATCCGCTCTTATGTCTTTACCCCCTATACCATGGTCAAGGATCATCGTACAGGCTATGAAGTTGCCCAGGTAGACAAGGTCATGGACGGGGACATCGACGGCTTTATTGATGCTTATCTCAAGTGGCGGCTCGAAGACTAATGTTATACAGAAAGGAATATTATGGCACTGATCGAACTTAATAAAGTGGTCAAGCGTTACGGCCGTGGGGATGTCGCTCTACGAGACATCACTTTGACAATCGGCCAAGGAGAATTTGTCTACCTAGTGGGACCATCAGGAGCTGGGAAATCCAGTCTTATCCGTCTTCTCTACCGTGAGGAAGAAGCGAGTCGTGGAACTATCAAGGTTGGTCAATACCGTCTCAATAGGATGAAAAAACGTCAAATTCCTATCCTGCGTCGCTCTATTGGCGTGGTTTTTCAGGATTATAAACTACTAAACAACAAAACAGTTTATGAAAATGTAGCCTTTGCTATGGAGGTTATTGGTGAACGTCGTAAGGTGATTAAGCGCCGTGTGAAAGAAGTCCTCAAGTTAGTCGGGCTTCAGCATAAAGAGCGCTCATTTCCAAGACAGCTATCAGGTGGTGAGCAACAACGTGTTGCTATTGCCCGTGCTCTAGTCAATAAGCCCCGTGTTCTCATTGCAGATGAACCGACAGGGAATCTGGATCCTGAGATTTCTGAGGAAATTATGAATCTGCTGGAGCGCATCAATGAGCAAGGAACGACCATTATCATGGCTACCCACAATAACGTCATTGTTAATGGACATAGGCACCGTGTCATCGCTCTAGAAGACGGCAAGGTTGTCCGAGATCAAGAAGGAGGGGAGTACGAATACGATGATTAGAAATTTCTTCCGACATTTACGCCAATCCATGGTCAATATCCGCCGCCAAGGCTGGATGAGCTTCTCAGCCATTTCCATGGTCAGCGTTACCTTGACTGTCGTAGGTATCTTTGTTGCCCTCTTATTGAACCTCAATAAATTGATTGATGATGTCGAAAAGAACATGGTCATCAATGTTTACCTTGAGACCAATGTCTACGACAACAACAAGTTGGATGCTGATGGTAATCAAAATAAAAAATACCATGTGATCTATGACCAGCTCAAGGCTGTTGATGGCGTAACAGAGATTACCTACTCTACACGTGATGAGCAGCTAGAAAAGCTCACCAAAAATCTAGGAAAGGTATGGGGATTTGATTCTAGCAATAATCCCCTCTACAATGCCTATATCGTCAAGGTAAATTCCTACGATAAAATGGAAAAAATCACAAAAAAATTTAAAACAATTAAAGGTGTTAATGACGCCAAATATGCTGACTATGATGTTGAGAAACTAGCGGATCTTTCTAATAGAATAAAATTCTGGGGACTAGCAGGAGTCGTTCTCTTTATCCTTGTTGCAATTTTCTTGATTTCAAATACGATTCGCATCACGATCATGTCACGTAAGGACGATATTATCATTATGCGTTTGGTAGGTGCTAAGAATTCTTATATTCGTACGCCCTTCTTCTTAGAAGGTGCTTGGATTGGTCTAATAGGCTCTATCCTACCAGCAGGAGTCCTTTTTATTGGTTACAATATTGCCATAGCTTCCTTCCAGAATAAATTGAAAGGAGATAATTTATCGCTCTATCCGACAGATCCTTATCTCTTTTATTTAATTGGTGCTCTAGCCGCGCTAGGTATTATTATCGGCTCTTTAGGGTCAATCTTGTCTATGAGACGCTACCTTAAAGCTTAGTAGACAGTAACCATTTTCATTCAATAATTTTCTAAGCAGTCTTGATCAAGGTCAAGGCTGTTTTTTCACGAGTGAGATAGATAGGGAAAGGCCAGCTCTACCTTATTTTTATTGAAATCGTATTGTTTCATTAGTGAAAATAGTGTAGAATAAACTGTGTCTTAAAATGGTTTAAAATGATGATAAATGATCACGGTTACCTTTTGATGACAGTTGACTCTTTGTACTAGATCAGACTTTTAGCTGGTCTAGTCGATAATTTTTAAGGAGATTTATTATGAACAAACAGGATTGGATGGAGTACTTTGAAGCGTTAAATGGGCGTATGCCCTCACAAGAGGAGATCGCTCAGGCGATTGCTGCAGGTGAATTTGTGGATGACAACCCAGTAGACCAACCTGTAGCCCCTCAAGAAATGCCTCAACAGCCAGCGTCTCAGTTTACACAAGATCAGGTGCCAACTCAACAACAAGCGCCTCAGTTTGCGCCAGAGCAAATGGCAGCCCAACAACAAGCGCCTCAGTTTACACAAGAACAGATGGCAGCTCAGCAACAAGCGCCACAATTCACACCAGAGCAAATGGCAGCTCAACAGCAGGCTCAGTTTGCGCAATTAACACCAGAACAGCAGCAGGCCTATTACCAGCAGCAAGCTATGGCTGGACAAGTTCCTCAATATCAAATGCCAGCCCAGCCAGCTCAACCATCTGCCTTTGGTATCGCTGTTAAGGATTATTTTACTTGGTTCCTAAATGGCTTTAAAAATCCTCAAGCTAAGTCTGAAGACAGCCACTTTGCTTTCGGTTTAATAACATTAGTACCCGTAGCCTTGTTTGCTAGTTGGGCACTGGTTAATTTTTTCAATAGAGTTGCCTCAGCCTTCCTCTTAGAGTTTGGTAGTGATGATGACAAGTTGAAAGAGATTGTTTCATCAGAATTTGGATTTCTCAAAGTTTTAATTTTCTTGATTTTCTTTTATATCTTTTATGTTATCGTGATGGCCATGCCAGTGGTCTTTAATCGTGACGCAGGTAAAACCTTTACTCAAAAAGCAGGGCAATACTTCTCTTATACCCCAATTCTATTGGTCTTGAACTTTTTAGCCTTTATTGTGACTTTCTTTGCACCAAAACACTTGGCAGATAACAGTTCATCTGATTCAGTAATGTCAGCAGATTCCTATATTTCAAGTGTAACAGCCCCTCTCAAGCAGATCATTAACAATGCTCAATTTTTCGGATTCTTACTTGGTCTCGGGCTCATCATTATTTTTATCGCTTTGATTAAAAATATGTCCCACGTAACCTTTGGCAAGGTGAATAACTTTTACGTTTTGATTTTAGCTGCTCTTGCATTTGTCATTGTTTACTATATTGTCTATAAAATTACAGGATCAATGATTGCAGGTGGATTTGAAGAAATTCTTCAAGCATTTGATGATTACTAATATATAAGGCGGTTTAACCTATGGCAACGAAAGAAAGATGGGCTGATCTCTTCGAGAGTGTCGTCGGTCGTAAGCCTACTCCACAGGAGTTTATGAAAGGCAAGGAGACGGATTTCTCTCCTCGAGAAATTCGTCGGATTGCTGGTTTAGATAGCAATTCAGAAAAACTTTCCAATTCTCAAAGCTCTGATCTAACTGGAAAGAGCTTTTATGATGTATCAGATCGTGCCCTTTCTCAGCCAGTAGCCAGTCCCAGCCCTGGAGGATCAAAAAGTTCAACGGCTCAGGATGCTTGGATAAATGCTTTTCGGAAGTATGTAGGGCGATCTCCTCTACCAGAAGAATTTTTACTTGGTAAGGCAGCTAACTTTGACTTAACTACTATCAACCAGTTTGTTCAGCCAAGGGCAATAGCAAAGCCTAAAAAATCAATCTTACGTCGTGTCATGGTAACCTTTTTGGTCGTGTTGAGTTTGGCATTAGTCTCTTCGTTTATATATGGTCATCAGTATTATTCAAGAGAGGCTGTGGCAGACCGCTACTTAAAGGTGGCTGGCAAAGATTTTGACAAACAAGTAGATTATGAGGTTTGGTCAGATACGAAAAAATCGATCAAATCCTCTGAATTGACCTATGTTGATAAAAAATCTGTTAATACAACGACTGATAAAGCCATGCTGCTATCTGGTAATAGTATGGTGAAGTCGGGACATGAATTCTTCATTTTTCCCAAATGGCGAGTGGCAGTCAAACCAGTTAATGCTACCCTACAGACTAACACTAAAGATCTTAACATTAGCATCAACGACGTAGACTATGGTAAGTCAGATTCTGCAGATTATAATAAAGTAGTCGAGCGCCTCTATCCTGGGACCTATAGCTTCCTAGCTTCTGGAAAGGTCAAAGGCCAGGACATTGAGGTTAGCTCTCAAAAAGACTTAACAGAGGATCAGACCATCGCCCTAGATATTAAGTACTTGAGTTTTAAGATCTCAAGTAACATCAGCGATGGTAAGGTCTATATTGGCAGTAAGAGTGTCGGAACACTTAAGGATGGTCAATATACAGCTGAAAAGTTACCTGTGATGGACAGCGCTTCGGTTTATGTAAAAAAAGACTTCAGTGATGGTACCAGTCTTAAGACCAGCGCCACTAAAATTTCAGATATTTCTGATGGAGACACGCTAACCATGGAAGTATCGGACATTTTAACCAGGGATACGGCTGATGATCTTATGACGGAAGCCTACAGTTTAATGGATTCTTACGCTGATAATGACAATACCACACCGGATGATTTGTCTGATATCTTTAAGGGCGGCACAGAAAACGGTATGTACAAAGACTTAAAGACTATGATTGATGACAATACAGTAAATGCAAAAAATAGAGCAGCAGACTGGATTGATTTTTCAAATGTCGATGTTACTACAGTCACACAAACAGGTGCAACGAACTATACGGTAGACTATACAGTAACCGTTGAGTTTGGTTATTCAGCCGATGAAGATCATGACACCTCAGGTACTATTAAGGAAAAGCTCTCTTGGTCCTCCAAGATTTCCTATGATGAAGCCCTGGATTCCGATAGTGACTATCTATATAGCTATGAAGATTTTTCTGGTTATATTATCACTGATAAGAATGGAACTTCAAAAAAACTGAGTTCAGAAGACACAGTGGAGTAGAAAAAGTTTGGAACCTGAGAGTTCCGGACTTTTTGCTTTATGTTAATGGTATAATAAAGACAAATGATTAGCGGATTGGACTCCCTAATGACATAGTAATAGTGACAGCACAGGAAAGATTAGAAGGGATAGATTATGAACTACGCACTTGGAATCGATTTAGGAACTACTAATTCGGTTATGGCTATTGTCAAAGATCAAAAGCCAGAAATTATTCCTATGGGAGCAAACGATGAGCAGGTATTACGCTCTGCACTATACTTTTCAGAAATTGAAGGGAAGTCACGTGTATTTTTCGGCACTTCAGCCCTTACTCGAGGGATTAACACAGGGAAGATCGATTATGTTAAACAAGATTTTAAACGGGATATGGCAAGGAATGTTGAGAGTGAAGCACCTCATCATATCCGAGTGAATTCTGTTTTACTGTCTGCCCTGGTTCTTCACGAGTTCAAAAAGCGCTCAGATGTTGTAGCTTCGGAAATGGGAGTGGACAGCATTAAGGATGTGGTTATTACAGTCCCAGCTTATTTCACCTCTGAGCAGCGTGCAGCCACTAAAAAGGCTGGTCGTTTGGCAGGTTTTAATGTCCTAAGGATTATCAATGAACCCACCGCAGCAGCTATTTCTTATGCGCATGAAAAAAATGTTCAGGGAAAAATCCTCGTCTATGATTTAGGAGGAGGAACCTTTGATGTTACTGTGATGGATGTCAGAGATCATCATTACAGCATTCTAGCAACGGATGGCAATCATCGCCTTGGTGGAATAGATTTTGATAAACGACTGGTTAGCTTCATAGAATCTAAGTTAGAAGCCCAAGGGCTCAATATGACCATGATTTCTGATAAGGAAAAGATGCAACTACGCTACCAAGCTGAGCAAATCAAAATTTCTTTATCAGTCAATGAGACAGCCTTTTTTGAAACTTACACGGATCAGGGAGACTTTGGAGTTGAAATCAGCAGGGATGACTTCAGAAATGTTGTTTTTGATCTGCTCAAAGATACGCAAATTAAGATTACGAGCACTCTATCAGCAGCTGGTGTGACCTGGTCTGATATTGACCACATTTTACTAGTGGGAGGCTCAACACGTATGCCAATAGTGCGTGATATGATCGAGGCCATGTCAGGTCGTCAGCCCACCTATAGCATTAATCCAGATACCATTGTTGCCGAGGGCGCTAGCATTATTGCTAATCTGATTGCAAATGACAGTGTCAGCTTCCAAGAAGAAGCAGACAACCAGGCGGTTGATCCAACAAAGGTACAGATTAGGGATATCACATCCCAAGGAATTGGACTGCTATTGCGTAAGGTCCCAAATCAGACTTATGCCTTTGGTGGTGATTTCTTTAATCGGGTGGTCGTGCCTCGTAACACACCTATCCCCGCAGTGAGAAATTATGATATTTATGCAGTAGTAGACGGCCAAAATAATTTTCGAGTGCGTATTTCAGAAGGAAATTATGAAAATCCTATTAATGTGAAGCCACTTTTAGAAATAAAAGAGACTTTGCCTACGCCACGTCGCAAGGGAGAAAAGGTAGCAACAATTTCTTTTGCCTTTGATCCCGAGCAAATCATCCATATTGACGTTTTTGATGGTCAAAGCAATCAACGCTTAGGTCAGTATCGCCTCAATGCCAAAATTGAGCAGGAACGTATCGAATTAGAGGATGATCTGAGCGATCTACAGGAGATTTTTGATAAATTCACATCATGATTGATTTTTATAAAGGTATTGAAACATCAACAGGAGAATCCATTCCCTATTTAAAAGAACTAAGTGCTAGTTTAGATAATAAACAGACCGCCAATCAAAATTATCAAAAGGTAGAAGAGCAAGTAGAGATGTTAGGCAATCGCGAAGCACTCAACCTCTTGCGTCCAGATGATCATCTCTTGGCGGAAGCTCTACAAAAAGCCAAACGTTATTTCTTAAATGAAACCAACAAAGAATCTTATGACCTTCTTCTAGGTATAAAGAAACCGGGACCGCAGGAGCGTCAGGATTATCAGTTGAATGACCGTAGTTATACCTCGACTGCCTTGCCAGTCCAACCTATTACTCAAACTCCCCCAGCAAATTCGGTTATGGCGCCAAAGCAGGAGCGTAAGCGCTCGCTGTGGCTGGTAGGCTTGACTAGCCTAGCAAGTATATGGCTGCTGGGACTGCTTTTTGTCTATTTTAATTGGAATGTTTTAATTCTAGTTTTTATAATTAGTATCATTGTGATCTTAGCTTTATTATTAGATAGTTGAGGAACCAGATGGATAAGCAACACACCATTACATTTAAGCATATTTGTTTCACTTATAAGGGCAATGATCAAGCTCTTTTCCATAATCTGGATGTTAGCCTAAAAACCGGAGAGTTAGTTGGTATCTTGGGAGCATCAGGTAGTGGTAAGACAACTTTGACGGAAATCTTACTGGAACGCTTGACCCCAACCTGTAGGGAGTTTGAAATTTTGCAAGACGGCCATCCTTTAATGGAAAAAGCCAGCTGGAGTTATGTTCCCCAGCAAAACCTCCTGAGAGACTATCTCAAGGTCAAGGAAATTTTTACAGTCTATGCAGATGCCTACCTCAAGTCCTATCCTAAAGATGTTCGCCATCAACGCCCACAGGCTATTGCTAGAGATCTCGGTTTATTGGAGTTTTGGGACAAGAAACTCTCAGAGCTTAGCGGTGGACAAAAGCGGCGTGTGAGTATTGGGATAGAACTACTAAGCGATTCCCCTTACTTTATACTTGATGAACCATCAAGTGGTCTAGATGCCTTAAGTGACCGCAATTTACTGCGGACCTTGAAGATTTTAGCCCAGACAGCTAATAAGGCGATCGTTGTTATTACCCATAATACAGAAAATCTAGCTATTTTTGATCGTCTAGTCTTTCTCTCTAAGGGACTTCCTAAATTCGTAGGGACTTTTCAAGAGCTACTTAGAGAATTCAAAACAACGGATGACTATGAAATTAGTAAATATCTCGACTTGAATTTGGCAGATATTTACCAAGAGCTTCAGACTTCTGGACGGATTTACAAATTATAGGAGGCTATATGACTGCTGCATTACGTTTATCATGGTACAAGTGCCGTCATTCCCTGTTCGATTTTTTGAAAGTTTTGCTGGGAATTTTAGCATTTGAGGTCCTCATTCTCTATATCGAAAAGAAAGGGTTTTTAGTTAATTTTGAACAAACCCGAATGACGCTCTTTCTCTTGATCTTTTCGTCCAGTCTTCTGGTTTTAGTGCAAACATCTATTTATATCAGTAAGGAAAGGGCCATATTAAATCGAGATTTTTTCTCGATTTTAAATCCTAGCTATTACGCATTAGCAACTCTGATTTTTAATATTGGCTATGCCCTAATTGAGGCTCTAGTATTTTCTACTGGTTATATTTGGATCAGTGAAGCCTATGGTAAGGAATTAGAAACACAGGGACAGCTATTTCAAAGTTTCTTCCTCGAGTTAGTCGTGACTAGCTTTTTGATCCTCCTAGCCTCTCACTTCTTAGGGTTAGTGATATCTGCCTGGTCTGGTGCCAGTGAGATTACCTCAGTAATTTTAGGAGTCATTGCTGGGATCACTCAGTTCTCTTTATCGGGGACAATTTTACAATTACCAAAGTCTATAAAAGGTATCGATGATTTTATCTTCCTAGGTTATGGACACCGCTTATTCGGAGTGACTAACCAGCTGGACAAAATCCCAGGGACAATGGCTAAATACAATATCCCTGTTGAAGATTGGGCACTTGATCTTTTTAAAATGGATCAAGATAAGATCTGGCATGGTTATCTGATTCTGGCCCTCCACGCCTTAGTCTATGCCCTAGTCTTTGTGTTAACCTTACAGTTCAAAAAGGAGAAATCGAGATGACTAGAGATGAATGGGTGACAGAGTTTCAAGTCCTAAAAGGACGTAAACCAACTTTTCAAGAATTTACAGAAGCTTCAAAAAATGGGTTTCAACCCCTCTCTAACCCGAGTGATAATAAGCCTTCAAAAAGATTCAGTCCGAGCATTATCATCAAGACTTTTATCATCGTATTTTTAGCTGTTTTCGGCTATATTATTGGCTTTTTATTTATGTGAGGCTAAAGGATGAAACAGAATAAAAAATTTATTGCATTAGCTATGATCATCTTCTTGATTTTCATGGCTTTTGGTAAGTATCAACAGACAATCGCTCTAGCAGATATCCATACGCTCTATGCAACTGATGTGATAGATAAGCAGACAGGAGAACGAGTAACCTTTGAGATTAGACGTTCCAAGGACGACACCTACCAAGTCAAAAATACTAGTACTGGACGGGTCTACGAGACCAAAGATGTCTCCAAATCGGGCAGTGCTGTAAGAATTACCCTACCTGATAATCAAGGCGATATCGTCATCAAAAAAAATCTCAACCCAGCTAGTGATCCGACAGTGAATGTGGAGAATTCTAAAAAATATAAGCAAGTTGAAGGTAGCAGTAGGGTTACTAAAGACAATACAAAGGCTTCAGAAAAATCAGCAGATACTTCTTCATCAACAACCACCTCAGAAAAGATAACCAAAGTTGAGTTGACAAAAGAAAATGAAGAAAAAGTAATCAGCCAATTTGGTGATTGGTTATTTAATAGCCATTATGCCAAGGATAGTGTAGTGACACGTAGTAAGTACGGAGAGATTCTTGCAGTTAGTAATCCTTCAATCGCTTTCTTGATGGCTAAAACCTCAGATGGTCAGGAAATTATGACCCGTCTCCAGAGATATATCCAAGGATCCCTAAATGATCTGCCAGATACTGATATCTATGTTGATGGTAAAGCATCTGATAAAGAATCCCTATTGTCTCAAAAAGACAGTCTTGATTTGACTCTCTTAGGGAATGATCTTACCAGTGATCAAGCCCAGGACTATCAATCGACAGCAGTCTTTCGGCTCTATACTCTAAAAGATAAAACCCATCAGCAATTTGCCTCTGCTACAGATGAATCAAGCCGTTTGATTAACAAAGATGAACTAGCTGATGATCAAAATACAATGGCAGGAAATTTTGGCTATAATGATCTCTATGATACTCAGGTAGATCATAGCAAGGACAGCTATGAAATCCTTTTAGCAACAGATGGAACGGTCTATCTCACCAAAGACTATTGGTATGAGTCAAAAGCACTGGATTACACTTATGAGAAAGCTCCTGAGGATATGCAGGATGCTTATCAAAATCTGATCAAGAAATATGCTAAGAGCACCAGTCATAGCCAGAGTACAGACAGCCAAGCCCAGAGTAAAATTTTTCCAACAGATCTGATTGGCAAATGGGAGGGTGATGCAGGTGCACAGGGCACACAAACCATGGAGTACAAGAAAGATGGCACGGTTATAAAAACAATCAAGAGTAGCAAGGACACCTACCAAGCAAAAGTGACTAAGGTTGAAAAAGTTTCGGATAATCTGTATCGCTTTGCAGACGGTGAAGATATTGGCAATGCCCTGCCTACCCTTGGCCTGGGAGGTGCTGGATTTGATGCAGAATATGGCTTCAAGTTAAACGATGATGGCACTCTGACCTATGTGCAATGGACTGGCCCCCTAGATTCAGAATTTGATGCGTCAACTTATAAGTACTCAGAATTTGATGATGCTGTCTTTAAAAAGACTAAATAGCCTAGAACTGGTTTTGTTCTACTTTTACCGTGACATCTCACCCATCTAAAACATACTAATGAGTTTGGACTTTTTGCTCCAAACTCATTTTGTATCTTGTCCATTTGCTACAAGTAACAAGGTATATGGCAAATCTCATATCAGTTTTGTAACTAATTTTTTATCTTTTGATAAATTTTACTAGTAACATCTATCAAAAGACTTGCATAACTCTTAAAGTATCAGTAAACTAGTATCATATGAGACTAGTTAGGAGATTTCTATGGACAGTATCAAAAGTGTGATGACGGTCGCTCAATTACATGCGACCCAATTTTCAGAAAAAGGCAATAGCCTGACCAGCCTTGGTGACGTCTCCAAAGATGACACCACAACGGTTGCTGGTAATGAGAAAGCCCATGAAGTGCTAGATTTAACTAAAACAGCCCGCCAACAACTCTCAGAACTTATGCGTACTGCCTCGACTAATATTCATAGTGTTGCCGAAGGTTTTCAAGCTGTTGATAGTGAGCAGGCAGCGGGCATCAAGTTATTATAAATAGAGGGCAATCATGGCCGACAACTCACTAAAGCAAAAACGCCTCCAAAAAGAACAGGAAGTATCCAAAACCTATCATAAAGAACAGGAACTGATCGAAAGAGAGTATGACCTCCTCAGTGCTGAGCGAAAACTCGAAGATGAAGAAGGCATAGCTGAGGATGCTTTTAGTCAGCTGAGTCTCAGCATAGAAGAGCTGTGGTACGCTTATCAGTTTGATGGTCGTCCAGCTTGGCGTTATCAAGATTACCAGCAAGAAAGAAATCATATGCGTTATCTCTTTGAAGAGTCCCGACAAGATTTTGAGCAGCTTAAGCGACAGAATCGAGATGAGCAAGATGAGGTTTATGAGAAGCGTTTACGACTACAAAGAGAGCTAGAGGAGATGGAGTAAGATGAGTATTGATATGTATTTAGAGCGCTCACAAGCACAGGCAGCCAGTGCCAGAGAGATAGCAGAGCAAGAGATCGCTCAGTATGAGGCTTTGTCAGCCGTTCTCTCGGAGTTTGAAAACAGTGAAGCCGATTTAAAGGGGAAAGCCTACCGTTCTGCCCGTCAATTTTCAGCCACCATGCTGCGCCCCTTGGTTGATGGCGGGAAGCGTTTAGCCCAAGCTGTCGCAGAGGCGGTTGAAAAGTTTCCAGAAGCCTATATTGAGAAGGTCGCTAACGAGAGTCTCAAGGAGTCCGAGCTGGAACAGCAGATAGCAGACCTGAGTGCTCGGATTAATAACGCCAGAGATGCGATAGCTAGTATGAAGAGCAGTAAATCTGATAAACATGCGTCTTCGCGCATGGCTAGCTATCATAAGATGATAGACATTGCAGAAGACAGCAAGCGAGAGCTGGAGGACAAGCTGGAGAGGCTTCGTGCTTTTCATGCGTCCTCTCCCGAATTATTTGCCCATATTGACGGTTTGAAAGCAGCCTTTGAAAAGGGTCTCCAGCAAGCCAACAGCTCCTGGGACAGCAAGACTGGTATCTTTATCATTCCTAAGAACAGGGACTGGATGCAGTTGGTCAGCACCTCTGTGGACAATGCCTCAGCCAAGCTGACACTGTCGGCAGAGGAAAAGCAGTTTGTCGAGAACCTCAAAGCACAGTATGGCTTTGACGACACGACAGCCCGCCAGATTATCCAAGTCAGAAGAGGACTGGAGGAGAAGTTTCCTGATAAAAGTCAGGAAGAGATTGACTATCTGTTTCTCAGGATTCTTGGAGGAGCGTGGTATGATGTTGATTATGAATATAATAAGAAACTGTGGGAGCTAACAGCAGGCTCATTAAAAGATGCGTTTGGAACGACGGATACTGTCAGTATTCTTAAGCAGTTGGGGTTAAGCCAAAAAGAGGCTAAACAGTTAAACTATAATATTCGTTTGCAGCATGAGATGTCTGGAGATGGTTTTGAAAATAAAAAAGACAGAGTCTATGAATATGATAGGCTAGATTCTAAGAAGAAAGATGATTATCGAAAAGCCTATAATGAAGCCAATGGTACAAATTTATCAGAAAGTGAATTTGAGAAAGTTTGGAAAGAGAAATATAACTCCTTTACAGACAATCAGAAATACACCAATGCCGACTTTGCCCATCAGTCTATTACTACAGCTACGTTATTATACAAAAATGATGACCCCATTGATAATAGAATTAAGGAATTAGCGGGTTGGCGTGGAGATACTACGGATCAAGCAGGCAAAAAACCTTCTATCAAGAATGATGATTACCGAGCAGATCTTGATGCTGTGAATACAGCCCAAAGAATGAAAGACTCAGGGAAAAGTTATATGGAGATCAGCAATGACTACTATAGCGACATTGATTCTGGTAAGACCAATCGTGCTGAGGAATTTAAGGACAATGAAGGTATGAAGAGGGTTGAGGACGTCATCTATACTGCACTCGTTCCATCAACTAGCACCACGTTTGAACCTGGTAAAGGTCGTGGCTCAAGGACTTGGACTGACTTTGAAAGAGGGCAGTATTTAAGGGAAAATTACTCAGAATCATATAACTTTATCGAGGCGCTTAAAAATGGTGACAACAACATGACGACTGATTATGCTGGGGATGAGGACTACCAATCCGATAAGGAGAAATAGATGAAAAAATATTTCAAGCTAGCGTTCGCTCTACTTTTTGTTCTAGCCTTTATCGGACTGACAGTATATGTTAACTTAAGGATTGACAACAGACACTACGATAATGTTTTTGATGAGATGGCTCAGAATTTACAAAAACGTCCTAATGGGACATTGGCGGAAAATCTTGGTGGGGAAGTTTCCTATAGAGAGGGCTTTTTGGAAGACAATGGTGTTCCACCTGATTTATATTTTTATTCAGCCAGTAATGAAACAGGAGAAAATAGTGCTTTACCAGCAGCTGTCACTTACGTAAGGGTAATAGTGCATAAAGAATCTGATGAAGAGCCGATATCTATCTTTTGTTATTACCAGTTGACAGACAAGCTGGAGGTACAGGTTGTTTTTGAGTATTTCAAAAAGACTCAAACCTTATCGCAGACTCTTACGATCATGGATGGTGGCACAAAGAGCGATTTTCAACAAGCACTTACAGACAAAGGACTGACAGTAAAAGACTTTCAAAGGCAGACTAGAGATATTCTAGGGCGTACGGTTATCCGAGCATGGATAGGTGCAAAAGATACTAAGAGTCACTTTTCAGAAAAAAATTGGGGTGATGTTAAGATTAGCTCCGTGATGGTAAAAGAAGATTGAAAATGAACTGAGTTAAAGAAACTGTTGATAAATTATAGTTTTCTATCAAATAATGCCCCTCCTATAAAAGTAATAATGTAAGAAAGCGAATAATTAAGCAATAATTTTGAAAAATCATTGGAATTTTCAAAAGAATGGTCTATAATGAATTCACTCATTAAAGTATCTGATGAGTTTTATTAAGTAATACTGGCAAGCTTTAACAGGTATCCAAAGAAAAAGATTTGAAATAGGAAAAGCAGAAGACAAGGATTCGTCCATCCTATGTTCTTGCTGTCCCATCATTTTTATTCTTGTTTGAGATTTAGAGACCAGTAATATCATTTGAGGAGGAGTGTTTTATGAAAAAAAGCTTCATTCACCAGCAGCAGGAGATTTCATTTGTCAAGAATACTTTCACACAGTATCTGATTGATAAACTTGATATCGTTGAGGTTCAAGGCCCTATTTTAAGTCGTGTGGGAGATGGAATGCAAGACAATTTGAGTGGTGTAGAAAATCCTGTTCGGGTAAATGTCCTCAAAATTCCAGATGAAACTTATGAAGTCGTTCATTCTCTGGCCAAGTGGAAGCGCCATACTCTAGCGCGCTTTGGTTTCAATGAAGGCGAAGGGCTCTTTGTCCATATGAAGGCTCTACGTCCAGATGAGGATTCTCTAGATCAGATTCACTCTGTCTATGTGGACCAGTGGGACTGGGAAAAAGTCATTCCGGACGGCCATCGCAATCTTGATTATCTTAAAGAAACAGTTGAAAAGGTCTACAAGGCGATTCGCTTGACTGAGCTAGCAGTAGAAGCTAGATTTGATATAGATGCCATTCTACCTAAAAAAATCACCTTTATCCATACAGAAGATCTGGTAGAAAAGTATCCTGATATGACAGCAAAAGAGCGTGAGGACGCCATCACTAAAGAGTACGGAGCTGTCTTTTTAATCGGTATTGGCGGAGAGCTTCCAAATGGCGAGCGCCATGATGGACGTGCGCCCGATTATGATGATTGGACCAGTGAGACAGAAAATGGTTATCACGGACTTAATGGAGATATTCTAGTATGGAATGAAGCGCTTGGACACGCTTTTGAACTCTCGTCTATGGGGATCCGTGTCGATGAGGAATCTCTCAAACGTCAAGTAGAGATTACTGGTGATCAAGATCGTCTTGAACTTGAGTGGCACAAAACATTGCTAAACGGTCTCTTCCCTTTAACGATTGGTGGAGGTATTGGACAGTCTCGCATGGCCATGTTCCTGCTTAGAAAAAAACACATTGGCGAAGTCCAATCGAGTGTTTGGCCCCAAGCAGTGCGTGAAGAATTTGATAATATCTTATAATCAACCACTGCATCAATCTAGTAATTCTAGAATCATACTAACGAGTCTGGACTTTGGTCCCAGACTTTTTTGGTACAATATCTAAAAAGGAGATGGGATAGGGATGGCTTTTGAGGATAATTTTTTTGAAAAGTATAAACCTAATATAGCTAAATTGTTAGCTTTTGGATTTAAACAGGAGAAAACGACTTACACCTATCAGGAGACTATCATGGATGGGGAATTTCTAGCTAAGCTGTGGGTGACAGCAGATGGTCAGGTGAAAGGACAACTTCTTGATCAGGATCTTGGCGAACCTTATCTAGCTATTCAAGTACCAACCGCCAGCGGCAGTTATATTGGCCAAGTCAAAGCAGCTTACGGTCAATTTTTAAGGACCATAGCTGACCAATGTTTTGATAAAAGCCCTTTTGTTTTTGACCAGACCAATCACTTGGCGAGATTCTTAGATCAGACTTATGGAGATGATTATGATCACCCTTTTGAAAAGTATCCGCAGTATAGCTCTTATCGGCATCCGGACAACCACAAGTGGTATGCTTTGATTTTTCCCCTTCCTATTGAGAAATTATTACCGGAGCACTCTGGCGGCCATAAAACTGTCGAAGTCCTCAATATTAAAATTGATAAAGAAAAGCTAGAAGGCCTCCTGGCCTTAGATGGCATCTATCCCAGCTATCATATGAATAAAAAGAGTTGGATTTCTATTATTTTAGATGGAACCCTAGCGGATGATCTGGTCTTCGAACTCGTCGAAAAGAGTCGACAACTGGTAGGTCCCAAGTCTTATCGGCCTGAGACAGGTCCAGACTATTGGATCATTCCAGCCAATCCTAAATACTATGATATCGATAAGGCCTTTGCTCTATCTGACAGCCTGCTCTGGACACAGAAAGCAGGGATAAAGACAGGTGATTGGATTTTTATCTACATGACAGCACCAGTCAAGTCACTTCGCTATGCCTGCCAAGTCTTAGAGGTCAATATTCCCGATAGGAATGATGGCGAGCAAGCAAGGATTAAGAGTCTTATGAGGATCCAGCGATTGGTAACCTTTGAAGATCAATTATTTTCTTTTGATGATCTCAAGGCAGCAGGAATCAAGGCTGTCAGAGGCCCCAGACGAGCAACCAAGACTTTAGCAGATGCACTATTGCCCTACCTTCCCTCAAAAAATCCACCAGAAAAATAGTAAACAGCTCTTTAAAATTTTGCTATAATGAAGTCTATGAGAATTATAGCAGGAGAATTTGGTGGGCGTCCCTTAAGGACACTTGAAGGCAAGACGACACGACCAACCTCAGACAAAGTGAGAGGAGCCATCTACAGCATGATCGGTCCTTACTTTGATGGTGGTCGTGTTTTAGACCTGTTTGCAGGAAGCGGTGGCTTGTCAATTGAGGCTATCTCTCGTGGCATGAGTGAGGCTATCCTAGTCGAAAAAGATCGTAGGGCTCAAGCTATTATCCAAGCCAATATCAAAATGACCAAAGCCGAGAGTCAGTTCCACTTAATTAAAGGCGATGCCAAACAGGTGCTGGATCGACTGACCGGCCAGTTTGACCTGGTCTTACTGGATCCTCCTTATGCTAAGGAAGCAGTCGTTCAAAATATCCAGACCCTGCAGGCATTGGACCTGCTCAGCGATGATGTTAGAGTAGTCTGCGAGACGGATAAGCAGGTTCAACTACCAGAACAAATTGCAGATCTAGCTATCTGGAAACAAAAATCCTATGGAATTAGCAAGGTGACTGTCTATGTCAAATAAGATTGGATTACTGACTGGATCATTTGATCCTGTTACCAAGGGACACATGGATTTGATTATACGTGCGAGTCGGCTCTTTGATCAGCTCTATGTCGGTATCTTTTATAATCAAGAAAAACCAGGCTTCTTTCCCATTGAGCGCCGTAAGGCCATGCTGGAAGCAGCTCTGGCTGAATACAATAGCCTTGGTAAGGTCACTGTTATGACCTCTCACAGTCAGTTGACAGTAGATGTCGCTAGGGAAGTTGGTGCAAGGACCTTGGTTAGAGGATTGCGCAATGGTATGGATCTAACCTATGAGACTAGTATGGATTACTTCAATCATGACTTGGCACCTGAGATTGAAACTATTTATTTAGCTAGCCAACCATCTTTGACTCAAATCAGCTCAACACGTATTCGTGAATTGATCCACTTCGGAGCTGACATTAGCGCTTATGTCCCTAAGAGCGTTGTTTTGGAAATAGAGAAAGGAAAGAATTAATTATGGAGCAAATGCCTCTACCAATAGTCAACCAACACGTCGAATATAAAAAGCAAGGCTTTTTTAGGCGCCACTGGGCATGGTTCCTAGGTGGTGGGATAATTCTTTGGATTGTATCCGTCATTGCGTTTTTTGCCCTTCCTTTACCCTACTACGTGGAAGCGCCAGGTGGAGCTTATAATATCAAAGATGTTCTAACCGTAAATGGCAAGTCTAATAATGCGGATGGTTCCTATAATTTTGTCGCAGTCGGTGTCAGCAGAGGAACCCCTTTTCAGTTATTGATGGCATCTTTTAATGATCACTATGAGGTAGTCCCCGAGGAGCAAATGACAGGCGGTGCTAGCAGTAAAGAGTATGAACTGATGAACCAGTACTATATGGAAAACTCACAGAACACTGCCATTTATCAGGCACTCAAACTATCTGGGAAAGATGTCAAAATGGCCTATAAAGGCGTTTATGTGCTAGGCTTGACCGATGATTCTACTTTTAAAGATAAGTTAGAAATTTCTGATACCGTAACAGGGGTTAACAATAAAACCTTCAAGAGCTCAAAAGAATTGATGAATTATGTCAAAAGTCTCCAACGAGACACCTCTGTCAGCGTACAGTTCACCCGTCAAGGGAAGAAAAAAACAGCAACAGGTAAGGTTATCAAACTAGCCAATGGGAAAAATGGTATTGGTATTTCTCTGACAGACCATACCGAAGTTGAGACCAAAGAAGATATTAAATTCAGTACCGAGGGTGTCGGTGGTCCTAGTGCAGGCTTGATGTTTACTCTATCTATCTATGACCAGCTGGTCAAGGAAGATTTGCTTAAAGGTCGCAAAATTGCTGGTACTGGAACGATTGAGCTGGATGGTACAGTCGGTGATATCGGTGGTGTGGCGCAAAAAGTTGTTGCAGCAAATGATGCGGGTGCCGAAGTTTTCTTTGTGCCTGATAATCCTATAAAAAAAGAAGAAAAATCTTACTACCCTAATGGAAATAATTACCAAGAGGCTAAGAAAACAGCTAAGGACATTGGATCTGATATGACCATCGTTCCTGTCAAAACAGCCCAGGATGCTATTGATTACCTGGAGCGCTAATACTTAACAAGAAATAAAAAAACAGTCTGAGATGATAGGTGCTCAGACTGTTTTGCTTAGATGGAAAGTTTCTATCTCTCTAGAAATAGTGTATAATGATAAAGCGAATGCTTAAGGAAATAAGTTTTAATAGAAGAAAGGATGGCAGGGAATGAGACGCGAGATTGCACCTGAAATGTATAATTACAATAAATTTCCAGGACCGACATTTCAGGTGATCGGACAAGAGATTGTTGCGGATGACCTGTCCTTTACCCTACTGGAAAATTATAGAGAAGCCTTTGATCTCGAAAAATTCCAACAGCGCTATTCAGAGATCTTGTTAAAATATGACTATATTTTGGGAGATCGCTCGAGCGATGAGCTAAGATTGACAGGCTTTTACAAGGATGATCGCACCAAGATTGCTCAATGGAAAATCAGCCGTTTAGATGACTACCTCAAGGAATATTGTAATTTTGGCTGTGCTTATTTTATTTTAGAAAATCCAGAGCCACGTCTTCCTAAATCTGAATCAGACAGATCTGGTAGAGCTAAAGGAAACTATCATAAACAACCGAGAAAGAAAGAGGCAGAGGCTAAAAGAGAAGGTTTTAGACGTAAAAATAAAGAAGCACCTAGCCATCGCCTAAAGTCTAATCAAGTCAATGCTAAGAATACCAAGTCCTCTGCTAAGCAACCCAAGGCAAAAAAGAAAATCAAGACTAATAAGCCTAGTGAGCAGCAACACTTTACCATAAGAAAGAAGGAGTAGTTAGATGACAGCAACACTAAAACCATCCATTTATGAGATGACCAGAGAGCAGTTGATCGAATGGACAATAGCTCAGGGTGAAAAAGCCTTTCGTGCCAAACAAATTTGGGACTGGCTCTACAAAAAACGAGTACAATCGTTTGAGGATATGACTAATATTTCAAAGGATCTCATCAGCCTACTAAAGGATAATTTTGAATTTAATCCTCTCAAGCAGCGTATTGTCCAAGAATCAGCAGACGGTACCATCAAATATCTCTTTGAATTACCTGATGGGATGTTGATCGAGACTGTTTTAATGCGGCAGCACTATGGGCTATCTGTCTGTGTGACAACTCAAGTTGGCTGCAATATTGGCTGCACCTTCTGTGCCAGTGGTTTGATTAAAAAGCAGCGTGACTTGACTAATGGTGAAATTACAGCCCAGATTATGCTGGTGCAAAAATACTTGGATGATCGTGGCGAAGGAGATCGTGTTAGCCATGTCGTTGTCATGGGAATCGGTGAACCTTTTGATAACTATGATAATGTGATGCGTTTCTTACGCACTATTAATGACGATCATGGTCTGGCTATTGGAGCTCGACATATCACAGTGTCAACATCCGGTCTGGCTCATAAAATTCGTGAGTTTGCTGATGAAGGGATTCAGGTTAATCTAGCGGTATCCTTACATGCACCCAATAATGGGCTTCGCTCAAGTATCATGCGCATCAACCGCTCATTCCCTTTGGAAAAACTGTTTGATGCTATTGAATATTATATTGAAACAACCAATCGACGTGTGACTTTCGAGTATATTATGCTCAATGAAGTCAATGATTCTCCTGAAAATGCTCAAGAACTAGCTGACCTGACTAAAAATATTCGCAAGCTGTCTTATATTAACCTGATCCCTTACAATCCAGTATCAGAACATGATCAGTATAGTCGCTCGACCAAGGAGCGTGTCGATGCTTTCTACGATGTCCTTAAGAAAAACGGCGTTAACTGTGTGGTACGTCAAGAACACGGTACAGACATTGATGCAGCTTGTGGCCAGCTGCGTTCAAATACCATGAAGCGTGATCGCCAAAAGGCTATGGCTGCGGTCAATTAGGGCTTGTAATGTGAAAAAGATGAGAAATGACAAACCTCAGCTAACAGGACTGGGAAGACAGATCGTCGTAGGTCTTTTAATAGCATATATTTGCTGTCTTTGCTATCTGTGTTTTTCACCCCAGTATTATGTGATCAAGGATGTCACGACTCCAAATATTATTTACATCGGTCGTGTCCCTGTTCTCTTAGTTCCCTTCAATTCTTTTTTTAATATTGGACGCTTGGTAACATTTAAAGCCTTGTTTTGGGTCATTGGTCAAAATATTAGTAACCTTTTTTTACTAACACCAGTTTGGTTAGGACTACTAGTCCTATATCCCAATTTGACTAAACCTATTTTAGTTCTCAAATGGAGCTTTTTAATGAGCCTCAGTATTGAACTCATTCAGATTGTCTTAGATCTAACATTGGGATTTAATCGTGTGTTTGAGGTTGATGATCTGATTTTCAATACTCTAGGCGGATTAGTTGCTCTTTGGCTGCTACCTGTGCTAAAATTACTCTTGTTAAAAATGGCTAGCAAACAAACCTGAAGTCCTGACTATAATGACAGCAGGACTGATGTGTTTAGAATAAGATACTCAGATAAAGAGGTTGGAACAGCAGGTCCAGCCTCTTTGTGAGTGCTTATCAGGTCTTGCTAGTACTATAACAAGATGATTCACTAGTCTTGAAAGATCGGGGATTGACCCTGAGAAAATACAAGCCCTATAGAAGAAAGGAAACGTTTGTGATTATCAAGAAACTTTGGTGGTTTTTCCGTCAAGAAAAACGCCGCTACCTCATAGGAATTATCGCTTTGAGTCTTGTCAGTGTCCTCAACTTGATCCCACCCATGGTGATGGGAGAGGTGATTGACTCCATTGACGCTAAAAATTTGACGGCTGCGACTCTATTTGTCAAATTAATCATCCTCTTAGCTGCTGCCTTTGCCATGTATATCTTGCGATTGATTTGGCGTGTTTATCTCCTAGGAACAGCTCAAAGACTAGGACGGATCATGCGGGCACGTTTGTTTGAGCATTTTACAAAGATGTCCCCCTCTTTTTTCCAAAAATATCGAACGGGTGACCTGATGGCCCATGCAACCAATGATATTAATGCCCTTCAGATGCTTGCTGGTGGTGGGGTAATGTCCGCCGTGGACGCTTCTATCACAGCCTTGGTGACGCTGATTACTATGTTTTTCACTATTTCTTGGCAGATGACTCTAGTCGCTATTATTCCTTTACCCCTTATGGCCTTTGCAACCAGCCGTCTAGGACATAAGAATCACGAGTCCTTCAAGGAAGCTCAGGCAGCCTTTTCGGATCTCAATAATAAGGTCCAAGAGAGTGTTTCAGGTATCAAAGTGACCAAGTCCTTTGGTTACCAATCAGACGAGTCAAAAAGTTTTGCCCAAACCAATGAGCGGACTTTCCAGAAAAATCTAGTCAGCATGCGTTACAATAGCATGTTCACCCCAGTGACCAACCTCTTTGTTGGAGCTAGTTATGTCTTGACGCTACTGGTAGGGGCTTATATGATCTCAGCTGGTCGTGTAACAGTCGGAAGTCTAGTAACCTTCATCACATATTTAGATATGTTGGTATGGCCCCTTCAGGCTATTGGCTTCCTCTTTAATATCAGCCAGCGTGGAAATGTCTCTTATTCACGTATTTCTGAGCTTCTGGCGCAAGAAAGCGATGTCCTAGAAGCTGAGCATCCGCTGGAAACTATAAAAAATGGGGATATTAGCTATGCTATTGATCAGTTTATCTATGAGGGCGATGACGATGCTGGTCTTGAAGATATTCACTTCACTTTGAAAAAAGGACAGACCCTTGGAATTGTAGGCCAGACTGGATCTGGTAAGACAACCTTGATTAAATTACTCCTACGCCAGTATGATGTAGACAAGGGACAGATTGCCTTAGATGGTCATAATATTAAAGACTATAAATTAGATGATCTCCGCAGCTTAATTGGCTATGTACCACAAGATCAGTTTCTTTTTGCCATGAGTATTTTAGAAAATATTCGCTTCTCCAATCCTAACTTAACCATAGAGCAGGTAGAAGCAGCAGCAAAATTGGCCCAAGTCTATGATGATATCCTTGCTATGCCAGAAGGATTTAAGACCTTGATCGGTGAAAAAGGTGTTTCATTATCCGGTGGGCAAAAGCAGCGCATTGCTATGGCACGTGCTATGATTATGGACCCCGAGGTCTTGATCTTGGATGATTCCTTGTCAGCCGTGGATGCCAGAACAGAGCATGCTATAGTAGATAATCTTAAAAATAACCGCCAAGACAAGACGACGATCATTACTGCCCACCGTCTGAGTGCAGTTGTACACAGTGATTTGATCTTGGTTATGAATCAAGGGAAAATTATGGAACGTGGTACCCATGAAGAGTTGCTAGCTCAAGGGGGCTGGTATGCGCGTACCTATGAGTCCCAACAGCTTGAAATGGAAGGAGAGTATTGATGGACACACAAGAACAAATGAGCCAAAGGCTTGTTTTCAAACGTCTTATGGGCTACCTTAAAGCCTACAAGTGGCTGACCGTCTTGGCCCTAGCTTTCTTATTGTTGACGACAGTAGTGCAAACCATTATTCCCCTAGTCGCACGTTACTTCATTGATCACTATATCCAAAATATCACTCAGACAGCTTTGCTGATCCTAGTTGGCTACTTTATGCTCTATGTTTGCCAGATGATTTTTTCTTACGTAGGGAACTACCTCTTCTCCAAGGTAGCTTACAGTATTGTACGAGACATTCGTCAGGATGCTTTTGATAATGTTCAGCGGCTAGGTATGTCGTATTTTGACCAAACACCGGCTGGCTCGATCGTCTCACGCCTAACGAATGATACTGAATCGATCAGTGAGATGTTTTCAGGGATACTAGCTAGTTTTATATCAGCCATTTTTATCTTTGTGACAACTCTCTATACCATGATTGTTTTGGATGTCCGTTTGACCGTGTTAGTTGTCCTATTTTTACCCCTAATTATTCTGCTGGTCAATCTTTATCGGAAAAAATCCGTCACTGTCATTGCCTCGACTCGTAGTAAATTGAGTGACATTAATACCAAGCTCTCAGAATCTATAGAGGGGATCCGTGTCATTCAAGCCTTTCGTCAAGAAGACCGCCTTAAGGATGAATTTGATACGATCAACCAAGAACACCTTGCCTATGCCAATAAATCCGTTCTCTTGGACTCTATCTTTTTACGCCCAGCCATGTCCTTGCTTAAGCTCTTGGGATACGCTGTCTTGATGACTTACTTTGGATTAACCTGGAATATCTTTGGGATTACTGCTGGTCTTATGTATGCCTTCATTCAGTACATTAATAGACTTTTTGATCCCTTGATCTCAGTCACTCAAAACTTTTCAACCTTACAAACGTCAATGGTCTCAGCTGGTCGTATATTCATGTTAATTGATCGCACGGATTACGAACCTCAGCAGGATGAGCATGATATCAAGGTTGAGGAAGGCAACATAGAATTTAAAAATGTTAATTTCTCTTATGATGGCAAGACCAAGATTCTCGATAATATTAGTTTTACAGTCAATAAAGGAGAAACAATCGCTTTCGTTGGATCGACTGGATCTGGTAAATCTTCGATTATCAATGTTCTCATGCGCTTCTACGAGTTTCAGTCTGGCCAAATCCTACTGGATGGAAAAGATATTCGTCAGTATCCACAAGAAGTCTTGCGCCAATCAGTAGGCTTGGTCCTTCAAGATCCCTTCCTCTATCATGGAACCATCAAATCCAATATCCGTATGTACCAAAACATTAGTGATGAAGAAGTTGCAGAAGCAGCTGAGTTTGTCGATGCAGCCGACTTTATAGAACAACTACCACAAGGCTATGACGAGCCTGTAACGGAACGCGGCTCTACCTACTCGACTGGTCAGCGCCAGCTTCTAGCTTTTGCTAGAACAGTGGCCAGTCAGCCTAAGATTTTGATCCTTGATGAAGCAACTGCCAATATTGACTCCGAAACGGAAGATGTTATCCAAGCCTCTCTCAAAAAAATGCGTAAAGGACGGACAACAATCGCTATTGCCCATCGCTTATCAACGATTCAAGATGCCAACTGTATTTATGTTCTTGATAAAGGACACATTATCGAAAGTGGAACGCATGAAGAACTCCTAGCCCAACAAGGCACTTATCACAAAATGTATCAACTCCAAGCTGGAATGCTCGAATAGTCCCATACATAGGACTATTCGAGGTAGTCAGACATAAGTTGCGAGCAACTGCATTAAGTCCCATAGGACTATTCGAGCTGATCAGAAATAAGTTGCGAGCAACGACATAAAGTCCTATAGGACTATTCGAGGTGATCAGACATAAGTTGTGAGCAACTACATTAAGTCCTATAGGACTATTCGAGGTAATCAGAAATAAGTTGCGAGCAACTGCATTAAGTCCCATAGGACGACTATTCGAGGTGATCACCAAGGCGCGTGTTTCATTTTACCTTAAGTTTAGAAAATCGAAAATCTCCCTAGCTCTTCTTAACTAGAGAGATTTTTTATTTGCATAAAAGGCAAGCCTCAATAACGAAAAAAAGCAGCTCAGAAGAAAAATTCTGAGTTGCTTTTAAAAATTTGATGATTAATCTTCACTTTTACGTTTGAAAGCAAGACCAAGTCCAACTAGAGCAAAAGTAGCCCCTAAAGTAATACCTGCTCGAACTTCAGCATCCCCAGTTTCTGGAAGTTGCCCATCTTGCTTCTCACCTGATGCTGTAGCAGTTTGCTTAGCAACAGTTTCTTTAGATGCAGCAGTAGCTGTGTAATATGGAGAAAGACCAGAAGGCTCTCCCTCACCTTGACTAACTGGGATTCGTTCTTGATCTGCTTGATTAGCATTCGCAGGATTTTGGTTCTGATCTCCTGCAGCAGGTGTATTCTCCCTAGCTGGTGTGTTTGCCTTGGCAGGTGTATTATTAGCCGCCGCATTATTATTGTTATTAGCTGGTCTGTTATTATTAGCTGCCACTTCAGCATTAGCAGAAGAAGGTGTCACATAGTGGAAGGTCGTTTTAGGCAAGAATTTTACCTTTTGACCGTTGTAATTGAGGACATAGTTGCCGTTAGCATCCTGTGTAGCGGTAAAGCCATCTTCATTACGAACATCTGTATTGCTACCGATTTCAAGCATAGCATAGAAGTTACTTGTCTCTGCAGAATTAGTAGCGACCCCAAGAGACATCCCTTCACCACTGTTAGAAAGAATACTGATAGCATGACCAAATGCAGACTTGCCATCGTCACCGCTCATAATGTTGAAGTAATCAGCGAACCAGTTGAGAGCTAAGTAGTAAGCTGTTGCCTTGTCTGACCCTAGAGTCTGACCAGCCCCATTTTGCGGAGCGATAGAGCTGAGCGTGTCTTCATGCCCATTCTCAGAGTAAATTTTTACACTAGATGGGAAGTCTGAATTAGTTTTGTGATCAATGCCATCATTTTCACTAGCTTCCTCATTAGCACGAGACTGAGCAAAATCTTTCATGAGATCATTAGCTTCAGGCACTGGTACATTAATACCATTAATGTTACGAAGTTCTGTCAGGTACTCGTTGAGGTATTTTGTAATGTTTTCAGCATTAGGTTTGTAAGCTTGCCCAGGATTTTCAACAGTGATGTATTCATCTGCATTACCGCTATAAGTAATGTCAGTAACTGGTGCGATTTTTTGAGCCGATGACAATGTCTTGTCGTAGTCCACCTTACCAATTTCAGTTGTATTTGCTGGTTTAGTAGAAGCTACTGTACTAGCAGCAGTAGCTGGCTTAGTCACAGTAACATTGGCAGATTGAACAGGTTGAGCAACCTGCTGCTCAGCAGGACTAGCAGCGGATGATTGCGCTGGAACAGCTGTTGCAGTAGGAGCGGCTACTGTCGCTGAAGACATTTGTGGCCTAGCGACTGGAGTAGTTGTTGGTTCTTGGGCTGGTGTAGCCGCTGTTGTAGACTGATTACTAGAAGCAGCAGGTGCTTGAACAGTCTGTGTATCTACAGTAAAGGTCGGAGCTTTTTGGCTCGACGTAGCTTGAGTAGTTTTAGAATTTTGATCGGCCTGTACTGTCGAAGAAAGTCCGACAGCAAGTGTTGCAGTAGCAAGGATGGCTCCGCAAAGGCCAGCAGTTTTGGTTTTACGTTTGCTAAATGTGTTCGTTTGCATAGTAATTCCTATCTAAATATTTTTTCTGACTGAGTAATAATACCATAGATTGGTTCGAATGCCTACTACCCATTTTCTAACTTTTGCCAGTATTAATAAAATAAGACAAAGTGCTAAAGATGATAAATGAGATAAGACCCTAAAAAAGATAAGGATTCTTTGCCATTATTTTTGATGAAGGGACCAAAATTAGGAGAAAAAAAGTTCAACTTTTCATTTTAGTTACATTTTGATAAAACTATTTGACGAGATTGCAATCATTCATTTTAGAGTGAAAAAGAAAGAAGCTACTCTAAAGGATAGATTAAAGGTTAAAAAATCTTCAAAAGTCAGTGCCGCCTTAAAATACTAGCTAGTAGTAATTGCAGACTATTGACGCAAATTATTTAAGTTTCTGATATAATAAAATAGTCGTTATAAAAGTATAGAAAACTAGGAAAAAAGATATGAAAACTATTAAGATTGTTACCGATTCATCGATCACAATAGATCCTAAATTAGCCGAAGATTTGGATATCACAATCGTTCCACTGACGGTGATGATTGATGGTGTCATCTATAAGGATACTGATTTAAAGGAAGAGGGAAAATTTTTATCGCTCATGAAAGCGAGTAAAGAAATTCCAAAGACCAGTCAACCTCCGGTTGGTGTTTTTGCAGAAGTTTATGAAGAACTCGTACAGCAAGGAGCTGACCACATTGTTTCCATTCATATTACCCATAGTCTTTCTGGCACAGTAGAAGCAGCTAGACAGGGAGCTGCTATAGCTGGAGTAGATGTTACCGTTTTAGACTCTGATTTCACGGATCAGTCTATGATGCATCAGGTTGTCCAGGCAGCTAGATTAGCAAAAGATGGTGCTGATCTTGAAACAATCCTTGCTAAAATCGAAGAGGTCCGTAAAAATTCAGAGCTCTTTATTGGGGTTTCCACCCTTGAAAATCTTGTCAAAGGTGGACGTATTGGACGGGTATCAGGGCTGCTTTCCTCTCTGCTGAATATCCGTGTCATCATGCAATTCAAAGATGCTTCACTAGTTCCTGTTGTCAAAGGTAGAGGACAAAAGACCTTTGTCAAATGGTTGGATAGTTTTATCGTGCAAGCCCAAGATCGTCCTATTAAGGAAATTGGTATTTCTTATGCCGGAAAATCTGACTGGGCTTATCAAGTAAAGGAGAAGTTGCAAGGCTTGATTGATAGTGAAAAGATCACCGTAGCTGAAACGGGATCTATTATTCAAACCCATACGGGTGAGGGTGCCTTTGCAATCATGATACACTATGCATAGACGTTGGATTTCAATCGGATATTTTATTAGCTGCCTTATTATTTTTGCTCTTATTATCAATCTGCTCTTACCCAGGGCAAAAAATAGTGCTGCACTAGACAATGATAGGGCTAAGAAAACAACTTCTTTTTCTTATGTAGCAATTGGTGATTCCTTGACGGAAGGTGTGGGAGACACGAGTAAACAAGGTGGCTTTGTCCCTATCTTAGCTAGACAATTAGAGCAACGCTATCCTTATCAAGTTACGGAAACCAATTATGGAATTGCTGGAAATACTAGCCAGCAGATTCTCAAGCGGATGAAGACCAAGTCGGATATCCAAAAAGATATGGCATCAGCAGATATGATGACCCTTACTGTCGGAGGTAATGATGTCATTCATGTGCTAAAAGACCATTTTGAGGATCTACAAGTAGATACCTTTAATAAACCAGCAAAAACCTATCAAAATAATGTCCGAGATATTATAAAACTAGCTAGAAAAGATAACCCAGATCTGCCAATTTATATTGTAGGAATATACAATCCCTTCTATATCAATTTTCCAGAATTGACTGAGATGCAGGATGTCATAGACAATTGGAACAAGGGGACTGAAAGTGTGACTCGGGAATATGATCGTGTCTATTTTGTTCCTATTAATGACCTGCTTTATAAGGGATTAGACGGTAAGCAAGGTGTGAGTGAGTCCAGTCAGTCTAGCTCAGATACTTCATCATCATCAAAAGATAAAGATAAGATTGTTGAAAATGATGTTCTATTTGAGGGAGATCATTTTCATCCCAATAACACTGGCTATCAAATCATGGCCAACGCTATTTTGGAGGAAGTAAATGGAACCAAAAATCAATGGAAAAACAAGTAAGTGGAAATGGGCCTTTCTAACCCTTTTAGCCTTAAATGTTGCTTTTCTAGCGATCGTTATGCTACGCCTAGGTCCCCTAAATGGTGGATTGACTCAGGAGCACAAGACCTTTGTCAGTAAAAATGATGTCAAAGTAGGCACTTTCACCTCATCCAGAGATGAGTTTAATGAGACTGTTGCTTCTTATTTTGAAGAGTACCAAGGCAAGAACAACCAGTATACCTTTTCAGCAACATCTAGCGATATTGTCTTTAAAGGCAGCTATAAAGTTCTAGGCTACGACATTCCTTTAGAAATCTACTTCACTCCAGTGGTCCTGAATGATGGCAGTATCCAGCTGGAAGTATCTTCGGTGTCGGCTGGTAGCCTCTCTCTTCCCAAAAAGGATGTTCTAAAAGTCATTGCTGCTAGCTACGACTTCCCTGATTTTGTTGAGATTAATGCTAAAAAGACGACGATCATTCTCAACCTACCTAAACTTAAAAACGAGGCTGATATTTATGTGAAGGCCACTGAGTTAGATTTGGTCAATAATCACCTCAACTTTGATATTTATAAGAAGAGTTAAACAGAGGCCTCTAGGGGCCTCTTGATTATTTTAAGAATAATTTTATCCTAAAAATAATTTGTTCAATAAAAATAAGTCAAAATATTCCTTTACACTTGACCTAATAAGGAAAATTAGATATGATAGGTTGTGTTAAAGCCTTTAATAATAAGGCTTAATAATTTTTGGAGGATTAGTAAATGGCTAATAAACAAGATTTGATTGCAAAGGTTGCTGAAGCAACAGAATTGACTAAGAAAGATTCAGCAGCAGCTGTAGATGCTGTATTTGCTTCTATTGAAGAGTTCCTTGCAAAAGGTGAAAAAGTTCAATTGATCGGTTTTGGTAACTTTGAAGTTCGTGAACGTGCAGCTCGTAAGGGTCGCAACCCACAAACTGGTGCTGAAATTGCAATCGCTGCTTCAAAAGTACCTGCATTCAAAGCTGGTAAAGCACTTAAAGACGCAGTTAAATAATTTGGACAAACAAGAAAAGGCTGGAAGTTATTTCCAGTCTTTATTTATCAACTAATGAGTAAAGAGTATTTATGAAAAATATAGTCTGGATTATCCTCCTGATTCTTTTTGTCTATGCTGTTACCAAGTTCTTTATCCTCAAAGCTATTTTTAATCTTTTAGCATCATCAGAGATGACTCCAGAGGAGAAAGATCAGTTTGATCGTGAATTTGATGAGGAAGAAGACGAAGACCAGGAGGATAGCGACTTCTAATGAATCATTTGAAGACTAGCAGTGCTTCATTGTTGCTAAAGTACCTAATGAGCTGTGTGCAAGGTTAAAACTTCTTGGCATAGACACAACAAATCTTACTCCCAACCACTGTGCCTATCTGGTAAATTTTGAATGATACAAAAGGGTCTGGAATGTTATTCCAGACCCTTTCTTGTATCGAAACGAGTTTTTAACGCATTTGACCTCTCTTGTAAGAGTTATTATAGACTGTAAAGTCATGATCATGAAGTACTTCCGCAGCATAAGCAGGCCAATTTGGATTGCGGATCAGCCCTCGTCCCACCTCGATGAGATCAGCTTGATGAGTTTGCAAGAGGTATTCCCCAAGTTCTGGTGCATTCAGGAGACCCACAGCAGTGACAGGTATAGAGACAGCTTCCTTCATCTGTCTCGTATAGTCAGCCTGATAGCCCCCGTAGATAGAAATATTAGGACGAATATCTCTGAGGCCACCGGTGGAGATATCGAGGCAGTCCACGCCATCATTTTCCAGCCATTTTCCGATCATCTGCCAGTCTTGAATTGTATTTTGAAGTCCAAAATCATCGTAGGCAGTCATGGACAAACGTGTCCAGATAGCTCCTTGAAAGTTCGCTTTGATCTCTGGTAACATTTCTCCTAAAAAGCGATAGCGATTCTCCAAGCTGCCTCCATACTGATCTTGACGTTGATTGCTCTGCGGCTCTAAGAACTGATTGATCAAATAACCATGAGCCCCGTGGAGCTCGATCATGTCAAAACCAGCTGCTTGAGCACGCTTGGCGGCAGCGCAGAAAGCGTGTTGAACGTCTGCAATCTCTTGATGGGAGAGTTCATGTGGAATACCATAATCATCATTATAGGCGATGGCAGAAGGAGCTTTTTTGATGTGAGCATCTTTGGACTTGCGACCGCCATGTCCGAGCTGAACACCAACCTTTGCACCTAAGGCATGGAGCTGATCAACCAAGCGCTTAAGTCCAGGGATATGGTCATCGCTCCAAATCCCCAAATCTTTATTGGTTAGTCGGCCATCGGGTTCAACAGCTGTCGCTTCCAAGATGATGAGCCCTACTTGTCCGATAGCCCTTGCCCCATAGTGGGCGTGATGAAAGGAGGTGACCATACCATCCTCCTTATCAACGACATACATACACATCGGTGGCATGACCACACGATTTTTAAGATCCAATCCCGCCACATGTGCAGGTGAGAGTAGTTTTGACATTGACTTCCTCCTGTAAGCTAGAGTTTCTCTAAGCCAATAATGAAGAGCTTAGATCGCTATTTTCGGGATTATTATAGCAGAAATATGGCTAAAAATTATTAAAAAAATCTGTGCTAGGACAGATTTGAACTAGGTTAATTGATATAGCGGAGCTTGCCTCGAAAGTCTTCGATGGTTTGATAGCCCTTATCCTCCATAATGTCTTGTAGCTCACGTGTCACACGCTCAAAAATGTTGGGTCCTTCCTTTTGCAAGGCGGTACCGATCTGAACCATACTAGCCCCGCATAAAATATGCTCAAATGCATCCTGACCATTTTTGACGCCACCAGTTCCGATAATTTGGATAGAGGGCTTAAGACGTTGGTAAAAAGCATGAACATTAGCCAAGGCAGTTGGCTTGATATAATCACCCCCTAAGCCTCCAAAGCCATTTTTAGGCTTGATAAGGACGGTTTCATCCTGCACAAAGAGACCATTTCCAATAGAGTTGACACAGTTAACGAAGCTAAGTGGAAATTGATTAAAAATCGCTGCAGCTTGGTCAAAATGAGCAATATCAAAGTAAGGAGGCAGTTTAATACCCAATGGTTTACTGTAATAAGTGAAAACATCAGACAGAATTTGGTTGGTTGTTTCAAAATCATAGGCAATCTGTGGTTTGCCAAGGACATTGGGGCAGGAAAGATTGAGTTCAACGAGTCCTTGGTAGTCACTGGCTTGGATAGCTTTGAGAATAGTATGGGTCTCTTCCTGGCTCAAACCAACAACAGATAAGAAATGATTCTTACTTCCTGCCTCATTTTGTAGTTGGGTAACTAAGTCAAGATAATAGCGATACCCCTTATTTGGCAATCCCATCGAGTTGATAGATCCTAGGGGGAGATCTGCATAGCGAGGCTCAGGATTACCCTGGCGAGGTTCCAGCGTTCCAGTCTTTGTCACAAAAGAACCTGCACCAGATCTTTCGATAGCCTCCAATTCTTCTTTAGTCATGCAATAGACACCTGCTGCATTCATTAAGCAGTTATCAAATGAAAAATCAGCAATCTGTGTAGCAGTTGATACCATAATGTCTCCTTTCAGACAGAAAACTAACCTATAACTGCCACCATTTTACTATTTATCTAAAGAATTTTCAACGTAAAACGAATATTATCAGAGTGAAGCTCGGATGTCGTTCGTCATTTAAAGTAATTATCCATTCTTCTTAAGGACTTGAGATTAGACTGGATTTTTTCAGAGATTTCTTGTAAAATGAAGAAGTAATGGTGTAAAACCGTAACGAAATTTGACTCAATAAGAGTCCATTTTTAAAGGAGACATGACGAATGGTAAAATTGGTTTTTGCTCGCCACGGTGAGTCAGAATGGAACAAAGCTAACCTCTTCACTGGTTGGGCAGACGTTGATCTTTCAGATAAAGGGACACAACAAGCAATCGATGCTGGTAAGCTGATCAAAGCAGCAGGTATCGAGTTTGACCTTGCCTTTACATCAGTATTGAAACGTGCGATCAAGACAACTAACCTTGCCCTTGAAGCATCTGATCAACTTTGGGTTCCGGTTGAAAAATCTTGGCGTTTGAACGAACGTCACTATGGTGGCTTGACTGGTCAAAACAAGGCTGAAGCTGCTGAAAAATGGGGTGACGAGCAAGTTCATATCTGGCGCCGTTCTTATGATGTATTGCCACCAGACATGGCCAAAGATGACGAACATTCAGCGCACACCGATCGTCGCTATGCTTCACTTGATGACTCAGTAATCCCTGATGCTGAAAACTTGAAAGTGACTTTGGAACGTGCCCTTCCATTCTGGGAAGATAAAATTGCTCCAGCCCTTAAAGATGGTAAAAATGTTTTCGTTGGTGCACACGGTAACTCAATCCGCGCCCTTGTGAAACACATCAAACAATTATCAGATGATGAAATTATGGATGTTGAAATTCCAAACTTCCCACCATTGGTATTTGAATTTGATGATAACCTTAACCTTGTTAAGGAATACTACCTTGAAGATAAATAATTTGATGGAAGTTACGAGAGTAGGACAGCAATCAATAATCTGAGGGATTTGATTGCTCAGTAAGTCCTTCTCTCGCTTGTATATTTAATAATTAAAAAAACAAGAGCTTGGGAATTTTAGGTCCTGAGCTCTTTTACAAACCACCAGCTGGTAGAAAAAACTTCCAAGGAAATCCTTTTAGCTTTGTCACAGTTTTTGGGGTAAATTGTGGTAGAATAATAAGGTATTATAATATGGAAAAGAGGGGAATATGGATTTTTTAAAGTCATTTGGTCCCAAAGTGGACGACAAGGATGATAAGGATAAGACAGGGGCTTCTGGGCATAAGCTGGCTCGTATCACCAAGAAAAGAGTCCACCAAGCTGGTTTCCTCTCCAGCTTAACGAGCCGTCTTTATATCATTTTCTCGATTGTTCTTATTTTATTAACAGTCTTGATTAGTCGTCTGGCCTATATGCAAGTTTCTAAGCACCAATTTTATGCTGATAAGCTCCATGAGCAGACGACTTATATTGTGCGTCAATCGTCAGAGCGTGGTCAAATCTATGATGCCAAGGGCAAGCCTTTGGTCGATAATGAAAAGAAAAAAGTTGTTGCCTTCACCCGTAGCAATAAAGCGACCTCAGATGACCTACTGAGGATTACAAAGAAACTCTCCAAAGAAATTAATCTCACTCATACCAATGTCAGTGATCGCCAAAAGAGAGATTTTTATTTGGCGGATTCTAAGCACTATCAGGAGATCGTTGATAACCTTCCCAAAAACAAGAAACAGGATACTTTTGGAAATGAGCTAGAAGAATCCGTTATCTATAAAAATGCTGTTGCAGCTGTACCTAAGAGTGCCCTCTCCTACAACAAGGACGAGTTGAAGCAAGCCTTTATCTATAGCCAGATGAACTCAGCCAGCAACTTTAGTACGGTTTATTTGACGACAGGGGATCTCAGTGCTTCACAGATTGATTACCTCGAAGCGCATAAGGATGATTTGCAAGGGATCAGCGTGGCAACGGACTGGAATCAGAGTATCACCACCTCTTCTGAATCCCTAAAGGATATCATCGGAACGATCTCTAGTGAAGAAACGGGTCTCCCACAAGAAAAGGCTGATGAATATCTGGCCAAAGGTTACTCGCTTAACGACCGTGTCGGAACTTCCTACCTGCAAGCTCAATATGAAGATGATTTGCAAGGGACACGGACGACCACACAAATAGATGTCGACAAGGAAGGAAATGTTGTATCCAATAAGCTGACAGAAAAAGGAAGCAAGGGCAACAACCTAAAACTAACTCTGGATCTTAATTATCAAAAAGGAGTTGAGAATATTCTGAAGCGCTACTATGGCTCAGAAATCTCCTCAGGCAATGCACAGTACTCAGAAGGAATGTATGCAGTAGCGCTCAATGCTGATACCGGTGCTGTTTTATCCATGGCTGGTTTATCCCATAATAGAGATACAGGGGATCTATCATCTGATGCCCTAGGAACTGTAACTGATGTCTTCGTACCAGGATCAGTAGTCAAGGGAGCAACCCTATCTGCTGCATGGGAGGCAGGTGTTATCCAAGGAGATGATGTCCTTGTTGACCAAACGATCAGTGTTAATGGTACCAACCCAATTAACTCTTGGTTTACAGAGGACGGCAGTCGCTCCATCTCAGCTTCAAAAGCCCTAGAATACTCTTCCAATACGTATATGGTTCAGCTGGCCTTACTGATGATGGGACAACCCTATACCCCAGGAATGACCCTGACAGATAAGGGTGTTGATGACACAATGAAGGCCCTGCGTAAGACCTACGGGGAGTATGGATTAGGCAAGGAGACGGGCATTGATCTACCAAATGAATCATCTGGTTATTTAACCGATGATTATAAGCCAGGGAATGTTTTGACAGAAGCCTTTGGACAGTTTGATAGTTACACTCCTATGCAATTAGCCCAATATGCGGCAACGGTTGCCAACGGAGGAAATCGAGTCGCCCCTCATCTGGTATCTGCTATTTACGGCAATAATGACGAGGGCGGTCTAGGAGATAAGGTCAAGTCTATTGACAAGAAAGTACTCAATAAAGTTGGGATCTCCGATGGTCAAATGGGTGTCATTCAAAATGGATTCTATAATGTGGTCAACAGTTCAGATAGTTATGCGACAGGTAAATCGCTAGCAAGTTCAGCTTTGACAGTATCTGGAAAGACAGGAACAGCTGAAACTTTTGCTTCATTAGATGATGGTAGCACGGTTTCAACCTACAATTTGAATACGGTAGCGTATGCTACTGCAGGAGATGGCACAAAAATTGCCGTTGCTGTTATGTATCCTCATGTCCTTGAATCAGATAGCAAGGCACATCAAAATGTGGCTAGAGAAGTTCTTGAGCTCTATCAATCCACTTATGGTGCAAAAGCAGCACAATAATGCTATGATAATAATAGATATTAATGAGTTTGGGAGAAGTTTCCCAAACTCATTATAGTTAGAGTTCCTAAATGCTCCAGTAGCTATTTCCCTAGCAGACTAAAAAGCCTATCTTGCTAGAAAATCTTCATTCTCATGTTTCTGTACATTTATCTTTAGAAAGGGTTAGCATGCTTTATCCAACACCTATTGCAAAATTGATTGACAGTTTTTCAAAATTACCAGGAATCGGAAGCAAAACCGCTACACGCTTAGCTTTTTATACCATTGGTATGTCTGATGAGGATGTTAATGACTTTGCGAAAAATCTCCTTGCTGCCAAACGGGAGCTGACTTATTGCTCTATTTGTGGCAATCTGACAGATGAAGATCCCTGTGCAATCTGTCAGGATGAGCAGAGAGATCGTTCCGTTCTCCTAGTGGTTGAGGAGAGCAAGGATGTGACGGCTATGGAAAAAATTCAAGAGTACCACGGTCTCTATCATGTCTTGCATGGCCTAATTTCTCCCATGAATGGGGTTGGCCCTGATGATATTAACCTCAAAGCCTTGATCAACCGTCTCATGGACAGTGAGATTAATGAGGTTATCGTAGCTACTAATGCCACAGCAGATGGAGAAGCTACCTCTATGTATATTTCACGTATTTTAAAACCGGCTGGGATCAAGGTTACCCGTTTGGCGCGTGGCTTGGCGGTTGGCAGTGATATTGAGTATGCCGACGAAGTAACACTCCTGCGTGCCATTGAAAATCGTACGGAATTATAGGTCTTATCAAATGCCCTCAAGGGGCATTTTTTAACGAATTTTCTATTGTCTTTATCTATGTCTTTTAAAGACTTTATACGATCTGGTATTAACGTAATATGGAGGTTTTATGACAACATTAGAGCGTGCTGTAAAAGTAACCCTAGCAACCTTGCTCGCTATTGTGACAGCTAACTGCCTAGGTCTATCTTATGCTAGTTCAGCTGGTATTATAGCTATTCTAAGTGTTTTAGAAACACGGAGATCAACGCTCCAGATAGCAGGAAGACGATTTTTATCCATGCTGCTGGCCTTTGCTCTTGCTATGATAAGTTTTGCTAGCCTAGGTTACACCCTCTATGCCCTTGCTCTTTATTTATTGATTTACCTGCTGATAGCCTATCCTTGGAAGTTAGCTGCAGGAATTGCCCCCAGTACTGTCCTTGTCACTCATTTATTAGCAGAGCAATCGATCGGTTTTCCCCTCTTGCTCAATGAAACAGCTCTGTTTGTTATAGGAGTGGGCTGGGCCTTGATTTTCAATCTTTATATGCCCTCAAAAGAAAAAGAAATTTTAAGTTTTCATGATCGTGTCGAGCATCAGCTAAAAGCAATCCTTTATCGGTTTGAAAGTTTCTTACTTAAAGGTGACGGAACCAATGATGCAAGACTGATCAATGACCTAGCTGAGACGCTAGAAGAGGCTTTGACCTTGGTTTATCTAGATAGACATAATAAGCTATTTAGTCAAACCAACTACCATGTCCACTACTTTGAGATGCGTCAGCAACAAAATAGCCTTTTGCGTCAGATGGCTACTACAATCAATCGAGGTCAGCTAGATGGAGATGAGAGTCAGATCTTAGCCCACCTATTTCAGCAGACAGCTAGACAACTCAGTCAAGATAACCCAGCCCTTGCCCTAATAGAAGAAATCCAAGAAACGCTGGTCTTGTATCGTCAGCGTGATCTTCCCAAGACACGACAAGAATTTGAAACGAGAGCTATCTTGTTTCAGTTATTGCAAGACTTAGAACGTTTTATCCAGTTGAAGGTTGATTTTTATGAGAGCTATGGGAAAAACCACTAAAAAATGCGCTATTTAAAGCGCATTTTTTAGTGGTAGCGATTAGCAGTCATCAGACCAATCTTGTCCAAGCCTTTGGTTAATTTTTCCTTAGAAGTTCCTTTAACATAAGGTAAGCTGGTGAGTTTGACGGGCTTGAAGCCGCACATGCCAAGGACTTGTTTCTGAAGGAGGCGTCCATAATCTTGCTGAAAGAATTTTGCAATAAAGCTAGGGGTATCATGAGTTGTAATAATCCAAGCGGATTTTCCCTTAAGGTGACCAACTGGCCGTGTCCCCTTGTAGGAATAAGCGAAGCCAGAAGCAAGGACACGATCAATAAAGCCTTTGAGAATAGCTGGCATACTTCCCCACCAGATAGGAAAAATAAAGATAACATCATCAGCCCAGGTGATCATTTGGCGATAGACTGCCATTTCAGGGTCGTCCTTGATAGCTTGTCGCTTATCATAATGTAAGACAGGATTAAAGTCTTCCTGATAAAGATCCACATGTTTGATAGTATGTGTTTTTGGCAGACTTGATTGGATTTTGGTTTGAATGGCATGTGTAAGACTAGTTGTCTTAGGATGAGCAGTAATGATAAGAATATTCATGCTTGACCTCCAGTGATATAAATAGATAGAAATTCTGATAAATTATCAGAAATTGCATCTTGGGAAAGCTTGGAATTGACTTCGGATCTGACAATCATAGCCAATCCCAAAATATAGCTCCATAGATGCAGGGCAATCTCTTTTTCTGATGCCTTAAGGCTTGCTTCCTGCTTCAATGTCTGAACGATCGCTACAAAGCGTGTGAAGCCTGGAAAAGACTCATGAGCTATGATATGCTCCTCTGCGAAGGTCAGGTAAGTCGTCGGAAATTTGATAAATAGAACATCAAAAAAATGTGGGGATTGCTGAGCATATCTAAGGACATTTTGCCCCATGACCAGGAGCTTTTCCTGGCTAGTCTCAGCATCAGTAACTCCCGACATCATGATCTGGCTAAAAGAGGCAGAAATTTCTTCCACCAGCACTTTGAGATAACCTTCCTTACTGCCAAAATGCCGGTAGGGCGCACCGTGAGTGATTCCGCAGCGTTTGGCCACCTGACGGATAGATAAGTTGTCTATGCCGTTTTCCTCAATATCCTTAAGAGCAGTGGTGATCAGTGCTTTTTTGAGCGTTTGAGTATCTCTTTTCATAAATCTCCTTTCTTTTTGTAGACGCTGTCCACTTTTATAAAAAGTATACACTGTCTACTTTTTGAAGTCAAGAAAAAATTGAATTTGCCAAGTTGACATTTATATGTTAAATTGTTAAGTAACTTAACAAACGAGGGTATTATGGTTAGCTTACATCAATTTAACGATCGCTTTAGAGACTTTGTCGATAAGTATTACCAACAAGAAGAGCGTCAGCATACTATGCCGGATAGTTCACTAACAACAGCGGAGGTTCATCTGATTGTATTAGTGAGTCAGCAGGAAAATATAGGACTTTCAGAAATCGCCATTCGATGGCGTGTCAGCAGAAGTGCAGTAACACAACTTGTCAGTAAAGTTGTAGCGAAGGGCTATCTGAAAAAGACTCCTTCCTACCATAAAAAGAGTGCATTGCAGCTGTCATTGACCGCTTCTGGCAGAGAAGTAGTGACTTACCATCGCCAACAGCACGATTTTTTAGAAACACGATTACAGATGGTTTTAGCAAATTATCCTAGCGAATTATTAGATGATATGTACCAACTAATGACAGATGTTGAAAAGGTGTGGGATGAGTTGCTATTACGTAATAAGGAAGAGGGAGTTCATGAAGATTAGCCTAGAGAGTAAGAGTTATTTAGCAGATGATGATTTTGATATCCTCGTGACAGATGCTTTGCTTGAGACTATTTATGAGATTGAAATGACTTTAATTGGCTATTACAATATTAATGCACCAATGACCTTGGACCCAGAGATTCCTTGGACAGCTAAAGGAACTTATCAGACCGATAGGTCTGGCAGATTATCCATAAATAAAAGTGAAAGTTTTGGTGGCTCCTACAAGGGGATAGAAGCGATGGCTTTATTTTATCTATGTCGCCCTCAAACTGTGGCAAAAAAAGCACTTGTGGATAAGATAGAAGATATACCCTTGAAAAAAGACTTTACTGTATTGATTGAAGTACACCATAATTCAAAAATAGTAGGGAGAGCAAGCTTTAAACGCTATTTTCAACTGCCAATAGTGAAAGAAAAAACGATCAACCTTACAAAGGCTAAGGGACGTCTTTTTTACCTGGAAGATAAGCAAGATCAACCAGCTATTATTGTTTTAAGTGGCAGTGACGGTCGTATAGAGAAAGCCCAAAATATTGCGCAGTTACTAGCCAGCAGGGGCTTTGTTACTTTAGCCTTATCCTATTTTGGCTTGAGAGGCTTGCCTAAAAATCTAAACCGGATTGAAATACTTTCAGTACAAGAAGCTGCGGCTTATCTTAAAACTTTGCCTCAAGTCAACTCAAACAGAATTGGCCTATATGGGCGCTCCAAAGGAGCAGAGATGGCCCTAGTTAGTGCGGCCTATTTTAAAGATTTTTCTTGTCTAGTTCTTAACTCCCCTTCATGTGCTGTTATGGAAGGCATTAAAGGGAAACGAAATTCCAAGTCCTCCTCATGGTTGCTATCAGGTGAGGAGTTACCTTATACACCATTTTCATGGAAAAATTTCTTGAAGGGCTTATGGTACCGTCGTCCCATCATCGCATATAGGTCAGATAGCTTGATTCCTTTGAAAGATTTCAAAGCCAATCTCTTAATGATAGCTGGTGGACAAGATGAAATCTGGCCAGCCAGCGCCTCGGTCCAACAGATTGAGCAGACCCTATGGTCTGAGGGATCCCAACCAGCAGGACAGGTACAAACGCTCATTCTTCCTGGTAGTGCTCATATGTTAACCATTGCTAATCAGCCAAATCATCGTTATAGCCGTATGCCATGGAAAATCTCCAAAAGAGATAGTCAGCTATCTTGGCAAGCTACTGTGGCATTTTTTAAAAATTATTTATAACCTTCTGAGCATTTGATTACACTTATGGATATGCTATAATATCACCAGCGAAAAAATAAAGTAGAAAAGAGAACTTATGTCTAAGCAACCATTAGTTTTACTATACGGTGGACGCTCAGCTGAGCGTGAAGTATCTGTTCTGTCGGCACAAAGCATTATGCGGGCTGTCGATTACGATCGATTCGAGGTCAAGACCTATTTCATCACTCAGGCGGGTGACTTTATTAGAACTCAAAGCTTTACTAGCCAGCCCAGCCAAGATCAGGTGCTCATGACCAACGATAAGGTTGATTACTCAGCTCAGATCAAACCCAGTGATATCTATGAAGAAGGTGCGGTTGTATTTCCAGTACTGCACGGTCCCATGGGTGAAGATGGTTCTATCCAAGGCTTCCTTGAAGTTCTGAAGCTGCCTTATATCGGTACCAATCTTTTATCATCTAGTGTCGCTATGGACAAGATTACAACCAAGCATGTCCTTGAATCTGCCGGTGTCCCTCAAGTTGCTTACCAGGTCTATCTGGAAGGTCAAGATAAATCACAGACCATGGACAAGGTAGAAGAAAAGCTGACCTATCCAGTCTTTATCAAGCCTGCTAATATGGGATCATCTGTTGGGATATCTAAGGCTGAGGACCGTGATCAGCTGAGCGCAGCTATCGATTTAGCCCTTAAGTATGACAGCCGTATCTTGATAGAGCAAGGAGTGGATGCTCGAGAAATAGAAGTTGGCATTCTTGGTAATAGTGAGGTTAAGACGACCCTTCCAGGAGAAGTGGTCAAGGATGTCGCATTTTACGACTATCAGGCCAAGTATATTGATAACAAGATTTCTATGGCTATTCCAGCTAAGATTCCTGAGGACATTATGGCACAGATGCGTCACTATGCAGAGGTTGCCTTCCGTGCGATTGGTGGTTGTGGTTTATCACGTTGTGACTTCTTCCTAACTGCACAAGGGCACATCTATCTCAATGAGCTGAACACCATGCCTGGCTTTACCCAATGGTCTATGTATCCCTTGCTATGGGAAAATATGGGACTAAACTATACCGATCTGATTTCAGAGCTTGTAGATCTCGCACAAGACATGTTTGATAAGAGAGAAGCGCATTTGCTATAAAAAGAAAAGCCGGAAGTTTTCAGACTGGAGACAAATTTATTTTCCCCAATAAAATGAGATAAGAAGCTTTGCAAGTTTTCAAATACATTTCCTTTTTTTACCGAGTAAGGCGAGCATAATCCAGCCACCTCCGCCGTGCTAAAAGTGTTAGAAACGCTATTATATAAAGGTTTCTAACACTCGAGAATTTTGAGACCTAAGTCTCAAAATTAAGCTATGAAACTCCGAAGGAGGTTGCTAGCGTCCAACAAGCCCTTAAGGATGGTGGCAAACACTATTTTTTATTCAGCTGAAAGCCGAAAGGCTTTTTTTATAGAATCAGAAAAAGGAGAAGGAAATGTCTTTAATGGGTTACGTGATGATGAGGTTAATACTTTCTGCTTTACTGCAGTTAGGGATTTATGTGATATTTAGAAAAGAACCCAATCGTCTTCGCTTCATTATTGGGTTTAGTATTTTTTATGGAGTGTGACCCTGGTCTATTATTTTCCTCAGACTTTGCTAGTCGTTGCCATCTTATTTTTGATGATTGGCTTTTCTATGGGAAAATCAGCAACCAACGTCGGTCGATTTTTATGGCTGTATATGGGAACAACAGCTCTGTTAATGAGTATAGGCATGATATTTTTTAGTCTTTTTCGTACTTATGAAACCTTTACTTTTTCCTATCAGGGCGATCGTTACCGAGTTATCTATGATCGTTTCCATAGTGGAGGTCTCTTACACTGGCAGGACGATACTAAAACGTATCTTTACAAGGAATCCTCTCCTTTCAAACCGCTGAAAACAAAGAAAGCGCATATAGAAGATGATGCGTGGATTTCCGATGGTATTTTAAAGCCTGAGGATTACGATTCTACAAAAGATTATATGAAAAGCGACTGGGATATCAGTGAGTGAGTTTATGGCTTACTTGGGAAAATAATTTTCAGAATATTTTCAAAACTCTATTGAAAATATTCTGACAGAGGTATATAATAAGGCCACACAATGATAGAAAGAGGCGAAAACTTATGGAAAAGGTAGAACGAGTTAGTAAGTGGATTAGTAAATGGTTCACCTTATTTGTGATTATCTGGGCAGCCTTTAATTATGGTTTACCCCAAACCAGTAGTTGGGTTATTCCAAATACTTCTTATCTTCTTAGTCTTATTTTATTTGGCATGGGGCTGACATTGACGACTGAAGATTTTGTCCGTATTTCTAAACGCCCTATTCCTGTCGTTCTGGGGACAGTAGCCCACTATATTATTATGCCAGGCCTAGCTTGGCTGCTTTGCACAATTTTCCACTTGGATGGGGCAACAGCAGCAGGAGTTATTCTAGTTGGCTCTTGTCCAAGCGGGACTTCTTCAAGTGTAATGGCTTTCTTAGCAGGTGGGGATGTGGCTTTGGATGTTTCAATCGAAGTCCTTTCCACTTTATTAGCACCTGTGATGTTACCTATCTTGCTGTCAATCTTAGCTGGACAGTATATTGAAGTACCTGCAGCAAAGCTTTTTGTATCAACGCTTCAAATAGTCGTTGTACCGATTATTCTCGGTATCGTCATTCATAAATTATTGGCCCATAAGATCGATGCTATTATTAAGATTATGCCCTTGATCTCACAGACAGCTATTTTGTTGATTATTGGTGCGGTAGTATCGGCCAACCATGCCAATATCTTTACATCAGCGACAGCTATCGTTATTCCTGTTGTCATGCTCCACAATCTATGTGGTTATGGATTGGGATTTGCCTTCTCAAAAATCTTAGGACTAAAAGAGCCTCAACAAAAAGCAATCACCTTCGAAGTTGGTATGCAGGATTCAAGCCTAGGAGCAACCCTAGCCATGAAGTATTTCACGCCGCAAGCGGCTATCCCTTCAACTATTTTCTCCATTTGGCACAATATCTCTGGCTCAATCCTATCATCATGGTGGAAAAATCATGCAAAAGAAAGTTTGTAATAAAACAGCTAATACAGCTACTAAAAAAGTCGCACCCCTCATAGGAAATGCGACTTTTTGTTTGCTAGCTAGCCTTGGTTATGCGACACCACTCTGGAATTTTCTGCATCTGGGTTAGAACCAGCATGGTTAAAATAATACGAATAGGAATTTCAAAGATTTTCAACCAACGCCCAGTGATAAACTGTACCCAAATTGGAGTATGGTAATAAATCTGAATCAATAGAGGAGTGAAAATGAAGGTTCCCACCAGCATGACCAAGATAGTAGCCAGACTGACCCGTAGCCAACTGCCTTTGGAGTGCCAGCTGAGGGACTTTCCATAAAAGAAGAATCCGTAGATAGCACCTTGGATAGCTTCCATAAGCGTCCACCAGATGATAAAATTGGAGCTACCTCCGCTGAAGGTGTCAAGGATATCAATCAAGGCAAAAGCAATAAAAGCGTACCATGGTCCACCAACAGCCCCAATCAAGCAACCAGTAATGAAAGTCAAGCTGACCGTTAGCTGCTGAGGAATGATAGGGATAGATAGCTTACTAAGGACTAGCTGCAAAGTCATCAGAATGGCTAGGGTACTGAGCTGCCTAAGTTCGAGTTTACTGGGGTATTTTGACATAAAAAAGCTCCTTTTCTAGTAAAGCGGAGCTGTTTACCTATAGGATCTGATAAATTGGGACAACAGATCATCTAGAAAAAACAGCGGATGCAGTGGTTTATCGCACGTTTCGTTTCGTTATGTGACAACATCCCATTCACATACACTTGACGCAAACCACCTACTCTGTATGGCTACATACTCTATCAGTCTACCATGCTTGCGAGAAAAAGGCTAGACCTTAAAAATTTTGGACATTTAAATATGATATAATGCTAAGGAATAATCAGATAAAAAAAGAAACAGGTGTACTCATGAAATTAACCTTACAGGAAATTGCAAAAGTGGTTGGTGCTCAAAATGATGTGAGTGCTTATAAAGATGTGGTGATTTCTGCTATTGAATTTGATAGTCGTAAAATTGCAAATGGCGACCTTTTTCTACCTCTTAAAGGGGAGCGTGATGGCCACGATTTTATCCCTATGGCCTTTGATAATGGAGCGGCTGCAACCCTTAGCGAACGTATCATTGAAGACCATCCCTTTCTCTTGGTAGCTGATACTCTAGCAGCGTTTCAAAAGTTAGCTCAGTACTACCTAGAAAAGATGCCAATCGATGTCATCGCAGTGACAGGATCTAATGGTAAAACAACTACCAAAGACATGATTCATGATGTCTTAACTACCACCTACAAGACCTACAAGACTCAAGGGAACTATAATAATGAGATCGGTCTGCCTTATACGATTTTGCATATGCCAGACGATACACAAAAGCTTGTTCTAGAGATGGGGCAGGATCATCTAGGTGATATTGAGTTGCTCTCCAAGATCGCTCGCCCCAAAATAGGGCTTGTGACCTTGATTGGAGAAGCGCATCTAGAGTTTTTTGGCAGCCGTGATAAGATTGCCCAAGGGAAAATGCAGATCACAGCGGGTATGCCGACAGATGGTGTTTTGATTGCACCTGCAGATCCGATTATTAATCCCTATCTTCCAGATAATCAACGGATCGTCCGTTTCGGTCCAGATGAGGATATTTACTTATCTGAGCTTGATGAGGGTAAGAATAGTTTGAGTTTTACGCTTAATTTCATGGATGGGAAGATAAAGCTGCCTGTCACTGGTAAGTATAATGCGACCAATGCTATGCTGGCAGCCTATGTCGGCAGGCTAGAAGGAGTAGAGGATCGAGCGATCATAACAGCACTGGAGCATCTCGTCTTGACCAAGAATCGGACAGAGTGGAAAAAAGCTCAAAATGGTGCTGATATCCTAGCTGATGTCTATAACGCCAATCCAACAGCCATGCGCTTGATTTTAGAGACCTTCTTGTCCATTCCCGCCAATACTGGCGGCAAGAAGATAGCCGTCCTAGCTGACATGAAAGAGCTTGGTCCTGACTCGGTCAAGATGCACACAGATATGATCATGGCTATGAATCCTGATCAACTGGATTATCTCATTTGTTATGGAGAAGACATTGAAGAATTGAGTCAACTAGCCAGCCAAATGTTCCCTCTTGGCCATGTCTATTTCTTCAAAAAAACAACCAAGGAAGACCAATTTGCTCCAATGCTTGATAAGATCAAGGACCTCCTCAAACCTGAAGATCAAATCCTGCTTAAAGGCTCAAATTCCATGCACTTGGACAAGGTTGTCGATGGTTTGCTTGGCTAAAGGAGGGAAAGAAATATGCAAGAATTTCTAACGACCCACAAAACTCAGCCCCCTACCATTCCTATCTGGGTTTACCTGCTCATTTTAGCCGGCCTGGTCTTCAGTTTAGTGATCACCTATAGATACCACAGTAAAAACTGGTTTTTGCAGCTTTTTAAAGCCGTTCAGCTTTTACAATTACTAGGGCTCTATGGCTGGTATCTAGTCTTTACTATTCCGGTATCCGACAGTTTGCCGCTTTACCACTGTCGCCTAGCTATGCTAGGCCTCGTCTTTCTTCCTGATAGTTGGAAATTGAAGCGCTATCTAGCTTATTTAGGCTTCGCTGGGGCTATCTTTGCCCTAGGCTATCCTGTCTTAGATCCCTACGATTTTCCTCATATTACAGGAGTCTCCTTTATTCTTGGACATTTTGCCCTTTTGATCAATAGTTTTGCCTATCTGCTCAATTACCGTAGCAAGGAGTCCCTGTCAATTGCGGGATTAGTGGCTAGGACTTTTCTACTAGATCTGATTTTACTTGGAGTTAATCATATCACAGGTGGAAATTATGGTATCATGCGATTCACCCCGATTATCAATAGCACCAATGTCTGGATCAATTATCTAGCGGTCTCCAGTGTTTATAGCCTAGCCTTGATTATTTGCTTGTGGGCGTTTCAATCTTATAAGAAAGCCTGATCAAGGCTTTTTTTACTACTTGAAAACCTGACTAAGCTCAGCAATTTGTGCTATAATACTAGAGACTGTAAATCGACTTAGTAACCTTCACCCTTGAGAGTAATCAGTGGGCAGGAGGACCTTAAGGACCGTTGGTAACCCGCAGTGATGAGCTGTAGGTATAATGGAGGATGTCCTCTGATAATCAAGTAATAAAAAATATATGGAGAAATAATCATGAGCAGTGATATTAAAATCATCGCCTTGGGCGGTGTCCGTGAAAACGGAAAAAACTTCTACATCGTAGAGGTTAACGATGCTATCTTTATCTTGGATGCTGGTCTTAAATATCCAGATAATGACCAACTCGGTGTTGACGTTGTAGTACCCAATATGGACTACCTGGTAGACAATAAAGACCGTGTACAAGGAGTTTTCCTGACTCATGGTCATGCGGATGCTATTGGAGCCCTTCCCTACCTTTTACAAGATGTGCCAGTACCAGTATTTGGTTCAGAATTGACTATAGAGTTGGCTAAATTAGTCGTTAAAAATAACTCTCAAGTTAAGAAGTTCAATAACTTTCACATCGTTGATGCACAGACGGAAATTGAATTCCAAAATGCTGTGGTATCCTTCTTTAGCACAACTCACTCGATTCCTGAGAGTCTTGGTATTGTCTTGAAGACTGACCGTGGTAATATCGTCTATACTGGTGATTTCAAGTTTGACCAAGCAGCCAGCAGTGGTTACCAGACCGACTTTGCTCGTCTAGCTGAGATTGGACGAGAAGGTGTTTTAGCCCTCCTTGCTGATTCTGCTAATGCAGATAGCAATGAGCAGATTGCCAGTGAGGCTGAGGTCGGCCTAGAGATGGACGAGGTGATAGGCGATGCCCAAGGACGTATTATCGTAGCGGCCGTTGCCAGCAACCTCTCTCGTATCCAGCAGGTCTTTGATGCTGCTGCCGAGCATGGCCGCCGTGTAGTTCTTACAGGTTTCGACGCTGAAAATATCGTTCGTACAGCCATTCGGCTCAATAAACTCAGTATTATTGACGAGAAGTTGATGATCAAGCCAAAAGAGATGGCTAAGTTTGAAGATGACGAATTGATCATTCTAGAAACAGGTCGCATGGGTGAGCCTCTTGAAGGATTACGAAAGATGTCTATCGGTCGTCATCGCTATGTTGAGATCAAGGATGGCGATTTAGTCTATATCGTCACAACGCCGAGTGTGGCTAAGGAAGCTGTCGTTGCCCGTGTAGAAAATATGATTTATATGGCTGGTGGTAGTGTCAAGCTGATCACACAAAACTTGCGTGTATCTGGTCATGCTAATGGTCGTGACCTGCAGCTCTTGATCAATTTGCTGCGTCCGCAATACCTCTTCCCTATTCAAGGGGAGTACCGTGAGTTGCAAGCTCATGCTGATCGTGCAGAAGAAGTTGGCATGCTGCCTGAAAATATCTACATAATGAAGCGTGGAGATATTATGACTTATAGCGATCAAGGCTTCTTACATGAAGGTGGTGTTTCAGCAAGTGATGTTATGATTGATGGGAATGCTATTGGCGATGTGGGTAACATTGTCCTGCGTGACCGTCGCATTTTATCTGAAGATGGTATTTTTATCGTTGTCATCACAGTCAATAAAAAGAAAAAGACCATTGTCTCCAAGGCTAAAGTCCATACTCGAGGTTTTGTCTATGTTCGCAAGAGCCGTGATATTCTGCGTGAAAGTGCGGACTTGGTAAATAAAACTGTCGAAAATTACTTAGCGACAGAAGGATTTGACTGGGGCGAGCTAAAAGGTCAAGTCCGTGATGAACTCAATAAATTCTTATTTGATCAGACTAAACGCCGGCCAGCTATCCTTCCGGTGATTATGGAAGTTAGATGAGATGGACTAATAATACAAAAAAGGTGGGGCAACCTGCCTTTTCAATTGAGTTTTTTTATCAGGACTGATATACTAAATGTCATTTAGTTTTGATAGATTGCGAGGTGATGATCAGATGATCTATATGGTTCGATTATTGTGGCGATTATTTAGAGCTGCATTGAGCTTTGTTTTACGCTTTTTCTTTGGTATGGTTAAGGCAGCCTTAGTGATAGCAGCCATTCTTGTCGGCTTATTTTTCTATTCTCAACACGCAAGCTCACCCTTTGCACGCTCTCTTCAAACTACCTTTGATACTGTGACCAGCCGGATCTCTATGGATGAAGATTTAGATCGTAATCTTCAAGAGCTCGGTCTACAAAATTTAACGACAGATGAGCACGATGCGAATCATTTTCACGGTTCACGCTGGGCTACCAATAAGGCTTCGGTCTACATCGTTTCAACAGACCAAACGATTGTCAATGCTTATGAGCAAGCCTTGCAATCTTGGAATTCTACGGGTGCCTTTACCTTTACTTTAGCAGCTAGTAAGGATCAAGCCGATATTGTTCTTATGGATAAGTCTGACCCTAGCAGTCAAGCAGCCGGAGAAGCTCAGTCGACCTCAGATGCTAGGACTAACCTCATCAAACATGTTGATGTCTATTTAAATAGCTACTATTTACTAAATCCTAGCTATGGTTATAGTAATGAACGAATCATCAATACAGCCAAGCATGAATTGGGACATGCCATTGGACTTGACCATAATGATGCTGAAATTTCGGTGATGCAGTCATCCGGTTCCTATTACGGCATCCAAAAACGTGATATTAAGGCCACAAAGGAACTTTATGAAAGAGACTAGGAGGTGATTATCTTGTTGAGGACGATCTTCAGACGCTATCCCTTGCAACTGTTTCTTCTTGGTTATAATACAGGTGTTTTCATCTGGCTAAAAGTGACCGGACTAGCGATTAGGAGTAAGCTCGGTCTAGCTTTAGGAAATCCTCCTATCCCAGATTGGCTAGAATCCCTGACTCAAGGTAATCTTAGCAATCTTCAAGGCTTTTTTACCCAGTTACCTTGGTTCTGGTTAGGATTATCAATGATAGCCCTGGTCATCTGGCAGCTGATCAAAGGGATCTTAAAAATTGTGATTTTCATAGCCATTTTATTACTAGGGATTTACCTAATCTACCGTCACCAGTCGCTCTTAAGCCAGCTACCTGGTTGATTGAACTGTAAGGAGCCGTGCAATCTTTCTTCATATTGAAGAGTGATTTCTCCAAGGCTCCTTTTTATTTTTGATATAATAAAGTTATGATTATTTTACAAGGAAATAAAATTGAGCGCTCTTTCTCAGGAGATGTGCTTTTTGATAACATTAATATTCAAGTAGATGAGCGTGACCGTATTGCCCTAGTGGGAAGAAATGGTGCTGGTAAATCTACCTTGCTTAAAATATTAGTCGGTGAAGAAGCCCCAACTACAGGTCAAATAAATACCAAACGTGATCTGCGCTTATCCTATCTAGCACAAGATAGTCGGTTTGAATCAGATGACACCATTTACGATGGCATGCGTCGTGTTTTTGAGGATTTAATCCAGCAGGAGAAGGTCCTTCGTCGTATGGAGCAAAGGATGTCGGAGGTGACAGGACAGGAACTGGATAAGCTCATGCGAGATTACGACCAGCTCTCCGAGGACTTTAGAGCTAGAGGTGGTTTTACCTACGAATCTGATATAAAGGCTATCTTAAATGGCTTCAAATTTGATGAATCTAGCTGGCAAACTCCGATTTCAGACCTATCAGGTGGTCAAAATACACGTTTAGCCCTCGCAAGAATGCTGTTAGAAAAACCTGAGCTTTTAGTGCTAGACGAGCCGACCAATCACTTGGATATCGAAACAATTGCCTGGCTTGAAAACTACTTGGTCAATTATCAGGGGGCTCTTATCATTGTTAGTCATGACCGTTATTTTTTGGACAAGGTTGCAACGATCACCTATGATCTGACGCCGCATGCGCTGGATCGCTATATGGGGAACTACTCTTTCTTTATGGATGCCAAGGCAGAGAAGCTAGCTTCCGAGGCCAAGGCTTTTGAAAAGCAGGCCAAGGAGATCGCTAAGCTAGAAGACTTTGTCCAGCGTAATATCGTGCGCGCTTCCACAACTAAGCGTGCTCAAGCTAGACGTAAGCAGTTGGAAAAAATTGAGCGTCTCGATAAGCCCCAAGCAGGTCAAAAATCTGCTAATATGACCTTTCATGCTGATAAGCCGTCTGGCAATGTTGTTTTAAGCCTAAGTGATGCAGCAGTGGGATACGGCAACCATATCTTATCTGAGCCTATTAATCTGGAAATTAAAAAATTTGATGCCATCGCCATTGTCGGTCCAAACGGTATCGGAAAATCTACCTTGGTCAAGTCCATCGTCAATCAAACCCCTTTTATCAAAGGAAAGGCGCAATTCGGAGCTAATGTTGATACTGGTTACTATGACCAAAATCAAAGTAACCTAACCAATACCAATACAGTCTTAGATGAATTATGGAATGATTTTAGTACCACTCCAGAAGTTGACATTAGAAATCGGCTAGGAGCCTTTCTATTTTCAGGAGACGATGTCAAGAAATCCGTTAGCATGCTATCGGGTGGAGAGCGTGCTCGACTGTTGTTGGCCAAGCTTTCTATGGAAAATAATAACTTCCTTATCCTAGATGAACCAACCAACCATCTGGACATTGATAGTAAAGAAGTCTTAGAAAATGCCCTGATTGATTTTGATGGAACCCTGCTCTTTGTCAGTCACGATCGTTATTTTATCAACCGTGTTGCTACCAAAGTCCTAGAAATATCTGAAGCTGGCTCAACCCTTTATTTGGGAGATTATGATTATTACTTGGAGAAAAAAGCAGAGTTAGAAGAGCTGGCCAAATTAGCTGAAACCAAAGTCGATTCTCTTACGCAAGAGAAAAAAGCACAGGTATCATCCTCTCCTCAGGACTACCAAGCACAAAAAGCCAATCAAAAGGAACTCCGAAAACTCAACCGTCGTATTGAGCAGATAGAGGCTGATCTAGAGTCTATAGAGAAAGAGATGGCATTGATCTCTCAGAATATGGGCCAAACAAATGATGCTCAATCGCTGATGGAACTTCAAGCAGATTGGGATAGCTTAGAAACAAAGCAGGACAGTCTCATGCAAGAGTGGGAGGAATTAAGTCAAAACCTGGAAGATATGTCCTAGAAAATGCAACCTCGTATGCAGGTTGTTTTTTTCTAAAAAAGGATAGAAAACACCACGTAAAAAAACATTGTGAAAACATTATCAAAAACCTGTATAAAAACCTTTTCATCCTTGAAATATCAAGGGTATTTTTGGTTGCAGTTTGTGAAATTTTCGGATAGAATAGATTTATAAAAGATTATGGGGAGGTTCTTATGGCACAACTATCCAAAGAGCAGCTATTAGAGTTATATTTAAAGATGGAGCGTATTCGTGAGTTTGATATGCGCATTAATAAATTAGTTCGTCGTGGCTTTGTCCAAGGTATGACGCATTTTTCAGTAGGTGAGGAAGCGGCCAGTGTAGGTGCCATTGCTCATCTGACTTACGATGATATTATCTTTTCAAATCATCGTGGTCACGGTCAGTCTATTGCTAAGGATATGGATCTCAATGCCATGATGGCTGAGTTGGCTGGCAAGGCTACCGGTGTTTCAAAAGGACGCGGTGGGTCTATGCACTTGGCTGATTTTGAAAAAGGAAACTACGGAACCAATGGTATCGTTGGTGGTGGCTACGCCCTCGCAGTTGGTGCCGCCCTCACTCAACAGTACAATGAGACTAAGAATATCGTCGTCGCCTTTTCTGGTGATGGAGCGACTAACGAGGGCTCTTTTCATGAGTCTGTCAATATGGCAGCAACATGGAAACTTCCAGTTATCTTCTTCATCATCAATAATCGCTACGGTATCTCGATGGATATTAACGAGGCGACCAACACCCCCCATCTCTACACAAGGGCAGAAGCTTACGGTATTCCTGGCTTTTATGTTGAAGACGGTAATGATGTTCTGGCAGTTTATGATAAGATGCAAGAGGTAGTGGACTATGTGCGTGCTGGCAATGGTCCAGCTATTATTGAAGTGGAGTCCTACCGCTGGTTCGGTCACTCGACAGCTGATGCTGGTAAGTACCGTAGCAAAGAAGAAGTGGATAGCTGGAAAGCTAAAGATCCTCTTCTTAAATTCCGAGATTTCGCAGCCAGCCAGACTGATATTACGGTAAAAGAGCTGGATACTATCCATGAGCAAGTCGTCAAAGAAATTGATGATGCCTATGAGTTTGCACAAAATAGTCCAGATCCAGATATTTCAGTTGCTTTTGAAGACATTTGGGTTGATTAATTATAATTATTTTTGAATGAATGCACAGATCAATGGAGAGCACAATGACAGAAACAAAAAAGATGGCCTTGCGTGAAGCCGTAAACCTCGCAATGACCGAGGAAATGCGTAAAGATGAAAAGATTTTCTTAATGGGAGAAGACGTCGGTGTGTATGGAGGAGATTTCGGTACCTCTGTTGGAATGTACGAGGAGTTTGGTCCCAAACGCATCAAAGATACGCCAATCTCAGAAGCCGCTATCGCTGGATCAGCTATCGGTGCTGCTATCACAGGCCTGCGTCCAATTGTCGATATTACCTTTATGGATTTCTTAACGATCGCCCTTGACGCTATCGTTAATAACGGTGCTAAAAATAACTATATGTTTGGAGGCGGTCTCAAGACGCCTGTTACTTTTCGTGTGGCATCGGGTTCTGGTATCGGGTCAGCAGCCCAGCACTCGCAATCTCTGGAGGCTTGGTTGACCCACATTCCAGGCATTAAGGTGGTTGCCCCTGGAAATGCCAACGAAGCCAAGGGTCTCCTCAAGTCAGCCATTCAAGACAATAACATTGTTGTCTTCATGGAACCCAAAGCCCTCTATGGTAAAAAAGAAGAGGTTGATCTCGATCCTGACTTTTATATTCCGCTAGGTAAGGGAGAGATCAAGCGCCAAGGAACTGACCTAACTGTTGTGACCTACGGTCGCATGCTTGAGAGAGTCCTTCAGGCTGCTGACGAAGTAGCAGCACAAGGTATCAATGTTGAAGTTGTTGACCCTCGCACTCTCGTGCCGCTTGATAAAGAACTGATTATTCATTCGGTTAAGAAAACGGGTAAGGTTATGCTGGTCAATGATGCCTACAAGACAGGCGGTTTTATCGGTGAAATTGCAGCTATGATTACTGAGAGTGAAGCCTTTGATTACCTTGATCATCCAATCGTACGTTTGGCCAGCGAAGATGTGCCAGTTCCTTATGCGCGTGTCCTAGAACAAGCGGTGCTTCCTGATGTTGAAAAAATAAAAACAGCTATTATTAAAATGGCCAATAAGGGTAACTAGAATGAAATAGATGGCGAGCAGATAACTTTCGCTTATTACAATATACAAAAGTCTTTGTTTGCCAGATTAGATCAATTCCTAAAGTGATTTTAGGAAAAAGAGAGCTGATTACTTCAAATAAAGGAGATGACCTTGTATACTATTGTCAGATCTCTTGTTGCTTACGGAGAATTTTGCAAAGTAAGCAGCTCTCTTATCTTTTAACAGAAAGGATAGAATAAGTGCAAAAGCCTGAATTATTGAGGCTTTTATCTGCTTATTTGTGATAAATTATGGCAGTTGAAATTATTATGCCCAAGCTCGGTGTTGATATGGCTGAAGGTGAAATCATCGAGTGGAAGAAACAAGAGGGTGATACAGTCTCTGAAGGGGATATCCTTCTTGAAATTATGTCGGATAAAACGAACATGGAAATCGAGGCAGAGGATTCAGGTGTTCTCCTTAAAATCACTCGATCAGCAGGAGATGTTGTGCCCGTAACTGAGGTGATCGGCTATATTGGTCAGGCCGGTGAAGTTGTCGAAGATGCTGGAAGTCAAACCCCATCATCGCAGGCCAAAGAGCCTACAAAAAGTTCCTCACTGGCTCCTAGCACTCAACCGCTAGTAGCAGCAGAAGGAAAAGATGAAAAGGTACGTGCGACACCAGCTGCTCGTAAGCTAGCATCAGAACAGGGAGTGGATTTACAACTGGTGCCTGGTACAGGACCTAATGGCCGTATCCACAAAGACGATGTCGAAAACTTTGATGGAAACCAGCCTAAGGTAACACCGCTGGCACGTAAGATTGCTGAGGATCTTAATGTAGACCTAACAGCAGTTTCAGGAACAGGTGTCTTTGGTAAGATCACCAAGAAAGATATCCTAGCAGCTAGTCAATCACCGGCTCAAGAAGCACAACCGGCTCCAACCTCTAACCCAGAACCAGTCCAAGCACAAAAATCAGCTGATCTAGCAGAAGGTGTTGAAATTAAACCAATGTCAGCGATGCGTAAAGCTATTGCAAAAGGTATGACAAATTCTTACCTGACAGCTCCAACCTTTACGCTTAATTATGATATTGATATGACTAATTTGATGGCCCTTCGTAAACAAGTCCTAGATCCAATCATGAACAAGACTGATCAAAAGGTAACCTTTACAGATTTAATTGGTTTGGCTGTTGTGCGTACCCTGATGAAGCCCGAGCATGAATATTTAAATGCTTCTCTCATCAATGATGCCAAGGATATCGAACTGCATCGATTTGTTAATTTAGGTATTGCTGTTGGCTTGGATGAAGGGCTCGTTGTTCCTGTCGTTCACGGTGCTGATAAGATGAGCCTATCTGATTTTGTAGTAGCATCTAAAGATGTGATCAAGAAGGCCCAGTCCGGTAAGCTAAAAGCGGCTGAAATGTCTGGTTCAACCTTCTCCATTACTAACCTTGGAATGTTTGGAACCAAGTCCTTTAATCCTATTATCAATCAACCCAACTCAGCTATCCTAGGAGTAGCAGCGACAGTACAGACACCAGTCGTCGTTGACGGTGAGATCCTTATTCGACCAATTATGCAACTGTGCTTGACTATTGACCACCGCATTGTCGATGGTATGAATGGTGCCAAATTCATGGTTGACCTCAAGCACATCCTTGAAAATCCGATGGAATTGTTGATTTGATGACGAAATAACAAGAGAAGTTATCAAGTAGTAAACCCTTTAAGCAAAATCAAAATAAAGAAAGGATATAGAGCAAGAGAAAGAGAAAACTGAAGCCGAGCACAATGCTTGGAGAAAGACAAATCGTTTAGAAATTAAAGATTTCCCATGATTTCCTAGACTCAGCCCCTTTCTTTTTGCTCTTGGTATCTTAAATATGGCAGTTGAAGTCATTATGCCAAAACTCGGCGTCGATATGGCCGAAGGCGAAATTATTGAATGGAAAAAGCAAGAAGGAGACCCCGTATCTGAAGGGGACATCCTGCTTGAGATCATGTCTGACAAGACCAATATGGAAATCGAGGCAGAAGATTCAGGCTATCTCCTCAAAATCGTCCATCCAGCTGGCGATACAGTACCGGTTACAGAGGTCATTGCCTATATAGGTGAGCAAGGGGAAGCTCTTGCGACTGAAGAGAGTCAAGATCAAGTCAAGGCGGCTACAGAAAACCTAGAAGCAGCAGGAATGCAGGTTCCAAAAACCTCACCGGCTGAAGTATCCTCAGAACCAAAAGAAGCTCTAGCAGAGGATGAATACGATCTTGTTGTATTAGGAGGCGGTCCTGCTGGCTATTATGCAGCTATTCGTGCAGCTCAGCTAGGTGCCAAGGTAGCCATTGTCGAAAAGACAGAATTTGGTGGAACCTGCTTGAATATCGGATGTATCCCAACCAAAACCTATCTTAAGAATGCTGAAATCCTTGATAACTTAAAGATAGCTGCTAATCGTGGTATTAATCTTGCATCGACCGACTATACCATTGATATGGATCAAACAGTTGCCTTTAAAAATTCCGTTGTTAAAACTCTGACTAGCGGAGTACGTGGCCTTCTTCGTGCCAATAAAGTAACTATTTTCAATGGTTTCGGTACAGCCTACCCTGATAAGACAGTGACCATCAACGATGAGACCATTAGAGGACATAAAATAATCCTAGCAACCGGTTCAAAAGTCTTTCGTCTAAATGTTCCTGGTATCGATTCTGACCTTGTACTAACCTCAGATGATATCTTGGATCTGCGTGAAATTCCGAAATCACTCGTTGTCATGGGAGGCGGAGTTGTCGGTGTCGAGCTAGGTCTAGTTTGGGCATCGTATGGAGTGGATGTGACTGTCGTTGAAATGGCTGATCGCATTATCCCAGCTATGGATCGCGAAGTTTCCCTTGAACTTCAAAAACTCCTTGAAAAGAAAGGCATGACCTTCAAAACATCTGTTGGGGTCAGCGAAATTATTGAGAACAATAACCAATTAACTCTCAAACTTAACAATGGTGAAGACTTGGTGGCTGATAAAGCCCTTCTTGCTATTGGCCGTGTACCGCAGATGAAAGGGCTAGAAAATCTAGATCTAGAACTAGATGATCGTGGACGTATTCTAGTCAATGAATTCCAAGAAACATCAATCCCCGGTATTTATGCCCCAGGAGACTTGAACGGAACCAAGATGCTGGCCCATTCAGCCTTCCGTATGGGTGAGGTAGCAGCTGATAATGCTATCAAGGGTAATCACCGCACAGCCCACCTAGAATTCACACCAGCAGCTGTTTATACTCATCCTGAGGTTGCCATGGTTGGGATCACAGAAGAAGCAGCACGTGAGAAGTATGGAGAGGTTCTTGTTGGTAAATCAAGCTTTACTGGGAATGGCCGTGCCATCGCTTCAAATGAAGCCCACGGCTTTGTCAAAGTCATCGCAGATGCTAAATATCACGAAATCCTTGGTGTTCACATTATCGGACCAGCAGCTGCTGAATTAATAAATGAAGCGGCTACTATCATGGAAAATGAATTGACAGTTGATGAATTGCTACAATCAATCCATGGACACCCAACCTTCTCAGAAAACATGTATGAAGCCTTTGCAGATGTCCTAGGAGAAGCCATTCATAACCCACCCAAGCGCAAATAGTCAATAGTTCTAGCAGTACTTGGGACTTAGGATAAGCGACTATTTATCGAATAATTTTTATCGCAAAGCAAATAACTAGAGGCAGGAGTCGATCCTAGCCTCTTTTGTAAATGATAATAGAGAAATTTTTTCTCTAAATCTAAAGTATCAGTTTGTTATAATGTGACTAGTAAGTCATAATAAGGAGAAATCTAGTGAAATATATCGTAAATAAATCTAATAATCCTGCTTATAATGTTGCTCTAGAGGCTTATGCCTTTCGTGAACTAGTGGATGAAGATGAACTCTTTATCCTCTGGATTAACGAGCCTGCCATCATTATTGGTAAGCATCAAAATGCCATTCAAGAAATCAATAAAGAATATACAGATACACATGGCATCCATGTTGTCCGCAGGCTGTCTGGTGGTGGTGCTGTTTATCATGATCTCAATAATCTTAACTACACCATCATCTCAAATAAATCTGATGAAGGAGCTTTCGACTTCAAAACTTTTTCAGAGCCTGTGATCAGTACCCTAGCCGATCTTGGTGCTAAGGCTGAGTTCTCAGGCCGTAATGACCTCGAAATCAATGGCAAAAAAATTTGTGGCAATGCTCAAGCCTATTACAAAGGGCGTATGATGCACCATGGCTGTCTGCTATTTGATGTTGATATGACAGTTCTTGGTGATGCCTTAAAAGTCAGCAAGGATAAAATTGAGTCTAAAGGCGTCAAGTCTGTCCGTTCTCGTGTTACGAATATTCTTAGCGAATTACCTGAAAAAATTACTGTCCAAGAGTTTTCAGATAAAATTTTAGATAAGATGAAGGAAATGTACCCAGATATGACGGAGTATGTCCTGAGTCAGGAGGAGTTGGACAAGATCCAAGAGTCCTATGACAATCAATTTAACACATGGGAATGGACATATGGCCAGTCACCAGAATATACAATAGAACGCAATGTTCGCTATCCTGCTGGAAAAATTAACACCTTTGCTAATGTTGAAAATTCTCTCATCAAGGGAATTAAGATCTATGGTGATTTCTTTGGAGTCCTAGATGTCGATGACATCGAAGAAATATTATTAGGGTGTCGCTATGAATTCAAAGATGTGTTGGAACGCTTGAGCCAGGTAGATATATCGCGTTACTTTTCTGGAATGTCTGCTGAGGACATCGCAAAAGCCATCGTTTCATAATGCAGAAAAATTACTCCAGATATACAAATGTTACAAAAATATTTTAAAATAATTAACGTTTATATAAAAAATAACTTAAAAAGCTTTACGGTTTGATTTTAGGTAACTTAAATGTTACTATCATTACATAGCAAATAACGTTATATTTTAATTTTCGATTAATATATAACGATGCTTAAAATTATAATTGTAGAGAAGGGTTATAACAATGGGGAAGAAAAAACTCACTCAATACTCACTTCTTAGTGGATTAGTTTTGACTACGCTCGCTGCTAGCCAAACTGTATTTGCCGAAGAAGCTACTAATGTAGCACCAACAACTGACAATCAATCTTCAGAAGTCGCAACTTCTGGACCACAAGTCAAGGTTATCTCTCAAACAACTGAAGGAAATAAAACAACAACAGTATCTTCAGTAACATCACCAGAATTGACTGAAGCTGTTAATAATGTTAATACTTTTAACAAATCAACATCACCAGCTTCAGCAAATTCAACATCAGATGCACAAGGTACAACTGCACCTGCAACATCATCTGTTGTTGTTCCTGAAGTTAAAGTAACTGAAGGCGAAACTAAGGTTTATAACACCGTTGAGGAAGCTGATGCTGCTAACAAAGCGCAAGCACAATCAATCAATGCTACCTTAGCAAACTACCAAAATGATGTAGACAACTATAAGACTGCCTTGGCTAATTACAGCCAAGAGCAAGAGGCTTACAACAAAGCAAAAGCAGCTTACGATCAAAGAGTTGCTGAAAAGAACGAAGTTCAAAATGTTGTAAACAATTTGGACAAACCAGAAGTTATTGAACAAGTTAAAGGTTTGCTTTATGTCAACGAACCAAACGCTGTAGTTTCAATTGATGGTGTTAATCAATACATTACCAAGGAAGCTCAAGGACGTCACGTCCAAGAAGAAATCCTTCAACAATTCAACACGGATAAATATCCAGCGTCAGAATTGACATCAGAAAATCCATATGCAGCTAATGAAGATGCTTGGTTCAAGATGAATGTTGGTGACACTGTTACAGCAACATACACTAATCTTGAAAATTCAGACTACCTTGGAACTAAAGTTTCTAAGATCGTAACAAGCTACACCTTGACTGGTACTACAAGCAATGACAATACTGCTATTGCTAAACTCTACCATGATCCAACTAAATCAATCTTCATCGGTGCTCAAACATCAGATGATCTATCCAAGTCAGTGGACATGGATATCCAAGTGAAGTTGTACGATGAAAATGGTCAAGAGATTAATCTTGCTGAAAATAATGCAGTTATGACTTTGGCAACATTGAACCACTGGACAACTGAATACGGAAACCACGTTGAAAAAGTTAAAAATATCGGCTCAAATAAATTTGTAGCCTTTGACAACTCAACTATTCGTCTTAATGAAGATGGAGACATCTATTCACCAACAGAAAACCAATACGTAGCTAATGGTTCAGCTCTTAACGGTGATGGTGAAGATGGTTGGGATAAGATCAACAAAGATGGTGAAGTTCGTACAGCATCTTCAATTCATGGTGCAGGTGCGATGACCTACAATGGTGATCCTATTACAGTATCTGTATCAGGTAACGATGCTGAAGTACCAACTGCTATCTGGTTTGCTTTCAATACTGTTGCTGCTCAAGAGCCAAATGAAGAACCAAAAGCTCCTGAAATGCCAACATTGGATAGTGTTGAAGTAAGATATGATGCTGCTGTAGTTGTTGCGCAAAACGAGATTCCAGCCCCTCAAACACCAGAGGAGCCAGGAGAACTAACACCAGAGGAGCCAGGAGAACCAACACCTCCTACACCACCAACACCAGGGAAGCCAGGAGAACCAACACCACCAGCTCCAACAGCTGCTAAAACACCTGCTTCTGTATCTCAAGAGCAAGGACAAGGGCAAACACAACAAGCTCAAGCCTTACCAGAAACTGGTGACTCAAATGCTTATGGTATTGCAGCATTTGGTACTGGGGTAGTAGCCTTCTCAGCTTTGACACTTCTTGGTTCATTAAAACGTAAAGAAGACTAATAATTTATAAAATTCTCTCTAGAAATAGAGAGGATTTTTTGATTGTAAATTTTTATAAATAAGTTGAATTGTAGATGAACATAAGGTGCAATCTAATTGTAAATCATAACCCATTAGATGTTAGTAATAATTGACTTGAAATATTACCAAACGATTGGTAGTTATTTACAGAATTAAGGCATTATGCTATCATTGTTAGTGAGTTGGTTTTATGCCAAGCATAAGCCCATCCTAACATAGCTTAATATCTCAGGAGGATTAATGAGATGATTTCAAAGACATCAAAAACGGTAAAGAGTGCATTGGTAGGAAGTTTATTCTTCGCTAGTGTCCTTGCAACCACTACAACTTTTGCTGATGAAAACCAAGCAACTCCTGCCTCAGCAGGAGCTGTTGAAACGGCTACTCCACAAGTGCAAGAAACAGCTGAGCAGACATCTGCTGCAGAGGCGACAGCGGTACCTGAAACAGAAACACCTGCTACAGCTTCATCGGAGCCAGCAGCAAGCCAGTCTCCAAAAGAAGAATCTGCAGCAGTAGCTGAACTTCCTTCAGAGACTGCAGCAGATGACGTGACTAGTCCAGCAACAGCAGCAAGCACAGCTGAAGAAACGACTAGTGAAAATAATAGTGAACAGTCTGCAACAGAAGTAGAAAACTCTGGGATTGAACCACAAGAAGTTAAAGTCCAACCCAACGAAGTAATTGCTAGTGAAGATGACTTTATTAGAAAGGCATTTGGAGAAGGAGAACTACCTGATGGCGCTACTGCCTCTGTAGAGGATGACAAGGTGTCGTTCCCATTCACCCCTACTGAAGATACTACTGTTCATGTGGTAATCACTTACAAAGATAATTCTAAAAAAGATGTATTTGTTCCAGTTAAGTTGGAATCCATGCCAAATATGGAACCGCAAAATTCAGAGACTGGCTCATCTGAAGTAGATCCTAACACTCAAATTCCATCAAATCCAGGATCTGAAACCCCAGCTCCAAATCCAGGATCTGGGTCTGAATCTCCTGCTCCAGGAGAAGGTCCATCTACTTCAGAAACCCCAGCTCCAAATCCAGGACCTGGATCTGAATCTCCTGCTCCAGGAACTCCAGCTCCAAATCCAGGTTCTGAAGCACCATCAGGATCAGGAGATGAGCCTAAACCGAGTCAAAACAATGACCAGCCATCAACCAAGCCTTCTGTCGAGGATTCAAAACCAGATGACTCTATGCCAACAAGTCCATCTGCTATTGAAGGGAAATCTGCGACTGAGGGACGTGCAAGACGTCAAGACGATGTAGAGAAATCATTGCCACAAAGTCCAACAGCTCCATCATCAACTCGTGTTCAGGATGAAAAAGATGCGAAAGGTAGCTCATCATCAAGCAGTTCTTCTGAAAAACCCATTGCTTCTGGTAAGCAAAATGGAGAATCAGAAGTAGGTGTCAAAAAGAACTCTAACATTTTTGCTTATCTTCTTTCTGGTGCTGTTATTCTAGCTATTATTGCCTTCTTTGCTGGTAAATACTCCAAAAAAGAAGAAAAATAATCAGATTTAAGAAGCCAAAAAGAGACCCATCGGGTCTCTTTTTTTGAAAAATAAAAGCCCGATGAATTGGACTTTTGAAACTAGGCTGTAAAGTCTGCCTTGGATTTGATGTCAGCATATTCCTCTGGAATCTCTTGGCTGAGGATTTCATCATAACTGGCTAATGGAATCTCTTGCCCATATTTATTACGCAAGGCAGTCGTAACTAGGCGGTAAGCCAGATTAGCGTTTCGAGAAAGGATAGGACCGTGGAAATAGCTACCAAAGACATTCTTATAGTGGACGCCTTCGGTTGCGTCTTCTTTATTATTCCCACTGCCATAGACACAGACTCCTAGAGGCTTTTCATCCTCTGATAAAAAGGTACGACCTTGATGGTTTTCAAAACCATAATAGGTTTCATCAAATTCCTCATTGTGAATTTTGATATCACCGATATAGCGATTATCCTTTTGATTGAGTGTATAATGCCCCATCACACCAATACCATCGATACGTTGCCCATTGGCTTGGATATAGTATTGACCCAAGAGCTGAAATCCTCCGCAGATAGCGAGAAGGACACCGTTATTCTCAATATAGCGACCGATCGAGTCTTTGATCAGAGGAAGATTTTTGGCGACGATGCTTTGCTCATAATCCTGCCCTCCACCGAAAAAGACAAGATTGTAATGATTGTCATCAAAGTCATCCTCCAAAGAAACGATATCAACGGTCACACTAGCACCGAGCTTTTCTGCGACATACTTGAGCATAAGGATGTTGCCATTATCACCATAGGTATTCATAAGGTTACCGTAGAGATGAGCAATATTGAGTTGATAAGAGTAATCTTTATTTTGTGGGGATTGTAATGAAGTATAGACCATTAGTGCATCTCCTTTTCTACAGCTCGTCGATTGGCTAACAGTTCACGAAATTCCAGCATAGCCGTGTAAGTGGCTAAGATATAGGCATGATCAGCCTCCTGAGACTCAATCGCTGCCATAATGGCTTCTAGATTGTCATGCTGGGTAATCTTATCTTCAGGATAGCCTGTGACACGCAGGCGGCGTGCAATTTCAGAATGACGGACACCACCAGCATTTATTTCAGTGATAGGCATATGAGTGATAGCTTCAAAATCAGCATCCCATATCCAGCTAGTATCAATGCCATCGGCATATTTAGCATTGAGCAGGACCGACAGGCTAAAATCATAAGGTGCTAGTTTTATCATTTCCAAGGCTTGACTGGCGCCCACTGGATTTTTAATCAAGACCAAAGTGCATGATTTATCTCCGATGGCGAAGGTTTCTTGTCGCCCAAATACGGCCCGGCTCTTATTAAAGCCTTCTTTGATCTTGCTTGGGTCAATTCCGAAATGTTCAGCAACAGCAACAGCGGCTAGAGCGTTGTAAATATTGTATAAACCACCGACATTAATTTTATAATCTTGTCCGTCAATAACAAAAGATGATGAGGTATTGGTGATATCAGTTAACTCAGTTAATTGATAGTCTAACTCAGGACGCTTGAAATCGCAGTTTGGACAAGCATAATCACCGAGATTAGCATAAGTGTTTAGCCTATACTCTAAGATATGCTGACAGTTGGGACAGAGGATTCCTTCGGTATTATAGTGGGCTTGTTTGGCTGGAGTTTTCTCAGTATTAAAGCCATAGAATTTCCTAGGATTTTTAACCTCGCCAGAGTTAAAAATTGGGCTGTCTCCATTGGCTAAAATCGTAGCTTCTGGAGTCTTACTAGCTCCATCTAAAATAAATTGGTAGGTAGTGTAAATCTCTCCATAGCGATCCATTTGATCCCGGAAGATATTGGTGAAGACAAATAGACTAGGTTTGAGATAATCAGTAACCCGAGGTAGGCTGGCTTCGTCAATCTCTAGGACAGCGATCTTTTTACCAGATTTGCTCTTTTTTGCTGTCAAAAAGGTTGAGGCGATTCCTGAGATCATATTGGCTCCGCTAGGGTTAGTAACGATGGGGCCAAAGGCTTCCTCTAAAATCCCAACGATGAGAGCTGTCGTCAGTGTCTTGCCATTGGTACCGGTCACAACGACGATTTCATAATCCTTAGCTAATTTATCCAAAATAGTAGGATCAAATTTTAAGGCTAACTGTCCAGGGAGGGTCGATCCCCGCCCCATTTTACTCAAAACAGTGTGAGCGGTTTTGCCCGCTGTGATTCCTAATAATGTACGTAAATTCATACCACTATTCTATCACAAAAATAAGGGAGAAGGATAGCGAAAAAGATGGCAAAACATGCTATAATAGTAAGGATGATTTCAACAGTTTATTCTAATAAGAGAGGGAGTTATGAATAGTCTCATTAATGTTGATCCAGAGTTCTGGCAATCGGTCTTTTCCAGTCCATGGGCTCTAGTGGTCAATATCTTAGATGTTGCCATTGTTGCCTATTTGATTTATAAGTTTATCAATGCTTTGGCTGGAACCAAGGTCATGTCTTTAGTCCAGGGAGTTATCCTATTTGTCTTACTGCGCTTTCTGGCACAAGCGATTGGGCTGACAACTGTTAGTTACTTGATGAATCAAGTTATTACTTATGGAGTTATTGCAGCAGTAGTTATTTTCACTCCCGAGATCCGTACGGGGTTGGAAAAGTTTGGGCGTGCTCCTCAGACCTTTATCCAAACCTCTAATTTGACTGAGGAAGAACAGGTCATCGATGCCTTGATGAAGGCTGTTGCCTACATGAGTCCACGTAAGATCGGAGCCTTGATCGCTATTGAGGGAACTCAAACATTGCAGGAGTATATCTCAACGGGGATTCAATTGGATGCAGATATATCCAGCCAGCTCTTAATTAATATTTTTATTCCCAATACACCGTTACACGATGGAGCTGTGATTATTAGAGGCAATAAGATTGCGACAGCTTGCTCTTACCTACCATTGACAGAGTCAGCTAGCATCTCTAAAGAGTTTGGAACGCGCCATCGTGCCGCTATTGGCTTGTCGGAGAACTCAGATTCATTAACCTTGGTTGTTTCCGAAGAGACAGGTGGTCTTTCTGTGACCTACCGTGGAGAGTTCCTACATGATTTGTCTAAAGAAGAGCTTGAAAGCTTTTTACGTGACAATCTCATACAATCACAACCTCAGCGACCTTCTCTTCTTAAGCGTCTGAGAGGAGGGCACTCAGGTGATAAGTAAATGGTTTAAACATTACTCTCTCAGAAGAAAAATAAGAAGACGTTTGGTTACCGCTCTTTTTTCAGTATTTCTAGCTACGCTTGTCTTTTTAACGGTAACAACCGGCGAAGGAAATACAAGAGGAATCACAAATGGCAGTCGTTCCTCTACTTACAGTCATACCTTAAAAAATATTCCTATTAGCTTTGAATATGATAGTAAAAAATACTATATTTCTGGTTATGCTAGCAATGTTAGCGTGCAATTATCATCTTCAAACAGGATTAATTTAACCACTGAATTGGATGCTTCGACTAGAAATATTCAAGTGGTAGCCGATCTCAGCAATGTTGCAGAAGGGACCTCAAATGTAGAGCTGGATGTTCACAACCTACCTTCTGGTATGACAGCTAAGGTTATTCCAAGAACAGTGAGTGTCACCATAGGTAAGCGCAAAACTAAGAATTTTAATGTTCAAGCTGATATTGAAACAAAACAGTTACAAAAGGGCTATAGCCTAGGATCTGCCACTGTATCACTGGATAAGGTGGCAGTGACCAGTAACGAGGATACAATCACACGCATTGACCACATCAGAGCTAGTTTACCTGACGATATTTCCCCTTTAACGAAAGATTATCAAGGGGAGGTTAATTTAGAAGCTGTTGATAAAAAAGGCAATGTCCTGCCTGCAACGATTGAGAAACAAACAGCCAACCTTAAAGTGAACGTTACCTCATCAACTAAGAAGGTTCCAGTCAAGATCAAGTTCACTGGTCAGATGGATCCGTCTGTAGCTTCTATCGACTATAGTCTAGGTACCTCAAAGGTCACCCTTAGAGGAAAGAAGAAAGATCTGGATAAGATTAAGTCGGTGACGGCTACAATAGATATTGCACAAATTACTAAAAATACGACAAAAACAGTTTCACTATCTTCAGGTGATAATCTTGTCACTCCAGGTAGAGTAAAGGTCACCTTTAAAGTAAAAAAACATTAGTAGTATTTTGATAGAAGAATGGAGGAAAGTGCCCAGCACTAAGACTATTATGGGAAAATATTTTGGAACAGACGGCGTTCGTGGAGAAGCAAATGTAGAACTGACACCAGAATTGGCCTTTAAACTGGGGCGATTTGGCGGCTATGTCCTTAGCCAGCATGAGATAGAACGTCCTCGAGTATTTGTAGCCAGGGATACCCGTATTTCTGGTGAGATGCTGGAATTTGCTTTAGTAGCAGGCTTGCTCTCAGTAGGTATCGAAGTTTACAATCTTGGTGTCTTAGCAACTCCTGGCGTTTCTTACTTGGTTCGCACTGAAAAAGCTAGTGCGGGTGTCATGATTTCAGCTAGCCATAATCCTGCTCAGGATAATGGGATTAAGTTCTTTGGAAGTGATGGCTTTAAACTAGATGATGCGCGTGAAGAAGAGATAGAAGCTCTTTTGGAAGCTCCGGAAGATACCCTGCCACGTCCGTCAGCCCAAGGGATTGGGACTGTTGTTGATTATCCCGAAGGACTGCGCAAGTACGAGAAATTTTTAGTAGAGACTGGCACAGATCTTGAAGGAATGAAAATTGCTTTGGATACTGCTAATGGGGCTGCCTCCGTCTCAGCCAGAGATGTTTTTCTCGACTTGAACGCAGATATCACAGTGATCGGTGAAAGTCCCAATGGTCTCAACATTAATGATGGCTGTGGCTCTACCCATCCTGAGCAACTACAAGAGACGGTCAAAGAGGTTGGTGCCGATCTTGGTTTAGCTTTTGATGGTGATAGTGACCGTCTGATTGCTGTTGATGAAAATGGTGCTATCGTTGATGGTGATCGTATTATGTTTATCATTGGTAAGTATTTATCTGAGCAAGGGAAACTTGCCCACAATACAATCGTGACCACTGTCATGTCTAACTTGGCCTTCCATAAGGCTCTCGATCAGCAAAATATTAATAAAGTAGTGACAGCTGTTGGGGATCGCTACGTTGTTGAAGAAATGAGAAAGAGCGGCTATAATTTGGGAGGAGAGCAGTCAGGACATGTAGTCATCATGGATTACAATACGACAGGTGACGGTCAGTTGACTGGAGTACAGCTTGCTAAAATACTTAAGGAAACTGGTAAAACCTTGTCAGAACTAGCATCTGAAGTGACTATCTACCCTCAAAAACTAGTTAATATCCGTGTGGATAACACTATGAAGTCTAAAGCTATGGATGTCCCTGAAATCGCTGCAATTATTGAAAAGATGGAAAAGGAAATGGCTGGTAACGGTCGTATCTTGGTTCGTCCAAGTGGAACAGAGCCCTTGCTTCGTGTAATGGCAGAGGCGCCTACCCAAGAATTGGTTGATTATTATGTGGACACTATTGCAGAAGTTGTCCGTCAAAAAATCGGTATAGAGCCATAAGTCGTCAAGAGAGTATATCCCAAAATAAGGATATCCAACCCCTGCGCCTAGTCAGTAAAATTGTCTAAATAAATAAGGCTGAGAACTTTTGTCTCAGCCTCTTTTATAAGCAAAAGATTCAAAAAGCTAGACCCCTATCTACAAAGAGTGACAGCTCTCAAAAAAAGGTCAAGTAATCCAGTCATATGACTACGATTGAAAGGAAATAGACGAAGGGATGATGACATGACAAACAAGCTATTCGAATTTCTCCTGTTTTTAAATATACTTCTCTACTTTCTAAAAATCTGCACCCCATACTCTATCTAGGTAAGTCTTGCGCATTCCCCTTAATCATGGTAATATAAGTTATAATATCACTAATTGAGAGGAAGAGATTATGGCATTTGGAGATAATGGGCCACGTAAGAAGACAGGTTTTGAACACCTAACGCGCTTTGTTATGCTGATTATGATCATTGTAACGGTAGTTGCTATTGTTTTGGGAGCGCTGGCTGCTATTTTCTAATGTAAAGGCTGGGACAGAGGTGTTCTGGCCTTAAATTTTGTATGGGGTCAATAGGGGTAGAGATGTAGGATAGTGATGAGATTCTCTATGCTTTGCTGAAAAGTTGAACATAGAATTGGTCTAATGAGCCAGTAAAGTTAATCCGATAGATTAAGGTTGAACATGGAAAGAGTAAGAGGGCGGATTCAGCTCTTTTTCGCTGAGTGATACTCAAATAGCCTGCTCGGATGACGTACTGCTAGAGATTATGGGGAGCAGAGTCGGCTATCTGTCTTACTCTTTTTTTAGAATTTACAAGATAGGAACTAGTTTGAATGAGTATGTTTTTGGATACAGCTAAGATCAGCGTCAAAGCTGGTCGTGGCGGAGATGGTATGGTGGCCTTTCGCCGTGAGAAATATGTCCCTAATGGTGGACCATGGGGCGGTGATGGCGGCAAGGGTGGCTCAGTCATCTTCAAGGTCGATGAGGGCTTGCGCACTCTGATGGATTTTCGTTATAATCGTAAGTTCAAGGCTAAAAATGGTGAGAAGGGGATGACTAAGGGCATGCACGGACGTGGGGCCGAAGACCTGATTGTCGCTATTCCACCCGGTACAACAGTGCGAGATGCTGAAACTGGCAAGATTCTAACTGATTTAGTTGAGAATGGTCAAGAATTCGTGGTCGCTAAAGGCGGTCGCGGTGGCCGTGGGAATATTCGCTTTGCAACACCACGCAATCCGGCACCGGAAATCTCTGAAAATGGGGAACCAGGCGAAGAACGTGAGTTGCAGTTAGAGCTGAAGATTTTAGCAGATGTAGGACTGGTTGGCTTCCCGTCAGTCGGGAAATCTACCTTGCTTAGTGTCGTAACCGCAGCTAAGCCCAAAATAGGAGCTTATCACTTTACAACCATTGTACCCAATCTTGGGATGGTACGTACCAAATCGGGTGAGAGCTTTGCTATGGCGGATCTGCCTGGTCTTATTGAGGGGGCCAGTCAAGGTGTTGGGCTTGGAACTCAGTTCCTCCGTCACATTGAGCGCACCCGTGTTATCCTGCATGTGATCGATATGTCTGCTTCTGAAGGACGTGATCCTTATGAAGATTACCTTTCTATCAATAATGAATTGGAAACCTATAATCTTCGTCTCATGGAGCGTCCGCAGATTATTGTGGCAAACAAGATGGATATGCCTGAGGCGCAGGACAATCTCAAGAGTTTTAAGGAAAAACTCGCCGCTAATTATGATGAATTTGAAGAGCTACCGATGATCTTCCCAATCTCAAGCTTGGCGCATCAGGGCTTGGAAAATTTATTAGAAGCGACGGCAGAGCTACTCGATCAAACGGATGAGTTCTTGCTCTACAGCGAAGAAGATATGGAACAAGAGGAAGCCTACTATGGCTTTGATGCTGACGAACAGCCATTTGAAATCTCACGTGACGATGATGCAACCTGGGTCTTGTCTGGGGCTAAACTGGAAAAACTCTTTGTCATGACTAACTTAGAGCGTGACGAATCTCTGATGAAATTCGCTCGCCAACTGCGGGGAATGGGAGTTGACCAGGCCCTACGTGATCGTGGTGCTAAAGATGGTGACCTCGTCCGTATTGGAAATTTTGAATTTGAGTTTGTAGATTAAACTTTTAATGATAGAGGTATGCTATGGGAGATAAACCAATATCCTTTAAAGACAAAGATGGTAACTTTGTGTCAGCAGCCGATGTTTGGAATGCTGAAAAGTTAGAAGAGCTTTTCAATACCCTCAATCCTAAGCGTAAAGAGCGTTTAGAAAGAGAGAAAAAAGAAGCTCAAGAAGCAACAAAAAATTGAGAGTGGGACGAAATCAGTAAATCGTGATGAAATCACGGTTTACTGATTTTTTTTTCGCTCTTTTATCTTTCTAGGCGATATCCCTGAAACACTCTGGTGGACTGTTTCAGGTACTTGTTAATCTAGTAAACCTACATAATACCAACGAAACTGGATTTTTGTATCAGATTCGTTTCTCATTGGCTAAAAAAATACCCTCGCTAACAACAAGTTAACGGAAGGGTATAGAAATGAGATTAGGCATTCAACACCTTGTCTAAAAATTCTTTAAGGCGGGGATGCTGAGGATTATCAAAGATTTGCTCTGGGGAACCGTCTTCGAGGAACTGCCCACCATCGGTAAAGATAACTCGGTTGGCTACCTGACGGGCAAAGCCCATTTCGTGAGTAACGATCAACATGGTCATTCCCTGTTGAGCGAGATCCTTCATAACGTTGAGAACATCACCGACCATTTCAGGATCCAATGCTGATGTGGGTTCATCAAAGAGCATGATGTCAGGGTTCATAGCGAGGCTGCGAGCAATCGCAACACGCTGCTTTTGACCACCGGAGAGACTTTCAGGACTAACATCACGCTTGTCCGCTAACCCAACTTTCTCCAGCAGATCCATGCCTACTTGCTCTGCCTTTGATTTATCCATCTTACCTAACTCGATAGGTGCGAAGGTAATATTGTCTAGAACAGACATGTGTGGGAAAAGGTTGAAGTGCTGAAATACCATTCCGATATTTTCTCGTGCCTTATCCACATTGGTTTTAGGATCCGAAAGCTCATAGCCATCGACAATAACACGTCCACTCGTGATAGTTTCTAAGAGGTTCAGGGTGCGAAGGAAAGTTGATTTACCAGAGCCTGAAGGACCAATAATACAAACAACATCCCCTTCGTGGAATTGAGCGTCGATGCCTTTTAGGACCTCATTGTCACCGTAGGACTTATGAAGATCCTGAACATCAATTTTTAATTCTGCCATTATTTCAACTTCCTTTCTAAGCGCTTAGCCAAACGTGTTAATAGGGTGATAATCACTAGATAGATAATACCAAGAATGGCGTACATACGGAAGGATTGGTAGTTGCGGGCAATAATAATCTTACCAGTTTGGAAAAGTTCAACTAAGCCGATCGCAGAAACGATGGTTGTATCCTTAAGTGAAATGACAAATTGATTGATAAAGTTTGGCAACATCAGACGGATAGCCTGTGGAAGAATAACCCGACGCATAGACGTTCCATAGGAGATTCCCAAGCTTCGACTAGCCTCCATCTGTCCCTTAGGAACAGCTTCGATACCGCCCCGCACAATCTCAGCAATATAGGCACCACCATTGAGCGAGAGGGCGATAGTAGCTGCTAAGAAATCATTGATAGGTGATTGCTTACCGGTAATGGATTCAATCAGGTTAGGAATTCCCCAGTAGATGAAAGCTGCTACAATCATCAAAGGAATACCACGGACAACATCAACGAAGATTTGAGAGATTAATCTGAGAGTCTTACTTGGAGCAACTGCCATCATACCAAAGATAACCCCGATGACCATAGCAATAGCAAAGGAAAGTAGGGTCAGGGCAATAGTAATCCAGAGCCCTTGCAGTAATTGCTCGTGGTTGTTTTTGATCAGCCCCCAAATGCTTGTCTCATCTGCAGCATCAGTGTTGGCAGTCTTATTAGACCCTAAGTATTTGTTGATGATCTTGTCGTATTCACCAGTTTTGACCAAATGAGCAAGACCATTGTTGAACATTTGGATTAATTCAGGGTTGGAACCACGCTTAACAGCAAATCCAAGATCCCCAGATTTTTCACCTGCAATAGGTGTTTTAAATTTACGCCCCTGAGAGATGGCATATTTTAGGACTGCTTCATCATCCATAATAGCGTCCACAGTACCGCTGTTAAGGCTATCATACAGGGTAGAACCATCATCGAAAGCACGGACCTTAAAGCCGTATTTGTCGTCGTTAGCGCTCAACCATTCATAAGAAGAGGTTCCCTTCTTAGCACCGACAGTTTTATTCTTGAGGTCTTCATATTTGCTGACCTGAGAATTTGATGCAACAGCGACAATAATCTTTGAGGTGTAGTAAGCATCTGAAAAATCGAATTGCTTTTTACGTTCATCCGTTATGGACATACCAGCAATCATAGCATCTGCTTGACTGGTTTGAACAGCATTAAGTGCAGCATCAAAGCCAGGATATTGTAATTTAACCTTAAAGCCTTGTTGTTTAGCAATAGCTTGAATGAGTTCGACATCTATACCAGTGTAAGCATCATTGCCTTTTTGAAACTCAAACGGTGCAAAAGATGAATCTAATACGATAGTATAGGTATCTTTAACAGACTTAGCCTTGGCATCAGCCTTTCCGGTCAATTTTAGCTGGGCAGAAGGGGTTGTTGAATTTTCATTGACAGAATCTCCCAGCCATTTCTTCATGATCTTATCGTAAGTACCGTCTTTTTTCATAGCGGCTAGAGCCTTATTGAAATCATCGACTAAGTATTCTTTATCACTGCCTTTTTTGACCCCAAAGGCAAAGCTACCAACAGCTTCACCCTCCATATTCATTTCATAATTTTTACCTTGCTTGATAGCGTATTGGACGACAGGTTTATCATCCATAGCAGCATAGACATTACCCTGATCAAGGCTATTGTTCATCAAATCGCTGGTATCAAAGGTTTTGACGGTGTAACCGTATTCAGAAGCATGTTCGTTTAGCCAAGCCTGTGCGGCCGTTCCATTTTTGACCCCAACAGTCTTTCCTTTCAGCTGCTGATAATCACTGACACTGTCTTCTCCCTTTTTGGTATAGATGACGACAGCTGTGTCATAGTAGGTATCTGAGAAGGTCAATTCTTTTTTCCGAGCTTCTGTGACGGTCGTCCCTGCCATTAGACCGTCAGATTGCCCAGATAAGACCGCATTCATAGCAGCATCAAAGCCAGGGTAGGTTTGCTTATAGTCCCAGCCAGATCGCTTAGCAACTTCGGTGATAATATCAACATCAATCCCCTTATATTTGTGGTCAGTGTCCATAAATTCAAATGGGGCATAAGCGGTATCCGATACGATCGAAATCTTATCAGCTGCTTCAACCTTACCACTGAAAATAAAGAAGACTGATAAGACACTCGCTGTAAGTGCCAGCAGTTTGTTCTTCATATTTTTCTCCTTATAATAATGTAAGATACGACCCTATTTTACCAAAAAAAGGTAGCAGGTTCAAATTTTTTAGAGATCTATGTAAGAAAATATAACATGGGCTTCTAAAAAATAATGTTGCAAGTAGAATGTGATGACAAACGAAGCATTTGAATTGTGATAAAATAGATAGAAGTAACAGTGGGAGAATGTGATGACAATAAGATATAGCTTATGGAAGACCCTAACGGTCATAGTGTTATGTGGACCATTCGGCCTTTTCTGGTTAATGCTGTTTTTAAGCGGGTTCTTTTTGACTGATTTTGATTGGTTAGAAAGACTGATTTATCTAGTATTTAATGGTGTTTTTGCTCTCGTAGCACTTTTACCTGCTATTCACTTTGGGATTAGTCTCTTTCAAGGACGAGTTGTGTTTCGTTTCGATGAGACGGCAGTCACCCGTTATTATGGTCTGTTTAGGAATAAGCGCTTGGTGATTCCTTATGACCTGATTGAAACGATCGGTCGACGAAATAAGACACTATCTCAAGAGTTCAGCGAAGAGTATGGAAACAGTGCCAACCGGATTTTCAAAAATACCCTAAAGGTGGCTAAAGTGGTAGATAATGAGTCACACTTATCTGCAGGCAGTGTGATGGAAAGTACCTATGCATATTTTTACCTTGTATTCAAGGAAGGAAATCAGGCAGTTTCTTATGCCAAACAATTTGGCTACAGAGGTAAGGGAAAGTTGGAAACAATCCAAAATACACGTATTGTGGATTTTAGGATCATTTTTGTAACCAAGTTTTCTACAGTTGAAATTATAGATTATATGAAAAAATAAGGAGTAAAGATGATTGAGCGTGTAACAGATAATCAATTTAAATTAGTCTCTAAGTATGAACCATCAGGAGACCAACCGCAAGCTATTGAACAATTAGTTGATAACATTGAGGGTGGCGAGAAGGCTCAAATCTTGCTAGGTGCAACAGGGACAGGTAAGACCTATACCATGAGCCAAGTCATCAGCAAGGTCAACAAGCCGACCCTGGTCATCGCTCATAACAAGACCTTAGCGGGTCAGCTCTATGGAGAATTTAAGGAGTTTTTCCCTGACAATGCTGTCGAGTACTTCGTCTCATATTATGATTACTATCAGCCAGAAGCCTATGTCCCTTCGTCTGATACCTATATCGAGAAGGATAGCTCGGTCAATGATGAAATTGATAAGCTTCGTCACTCAGCGACTTCAGCGCTGTTGGAGCGCAACGATGTTATCGTTGTAGCCTCTGTCAGCTGTATCTACGGTTTGGGGTCGCCAAAAGAATATTCGGATAGTGTGGTTAGCCTGCGTCCCGGTCAAGAAATCTCCCGTGACCAGCTTCTCAACGATTTGGTTGACATTCAATTTGAACGCAATGACATCGATTTCCAACGGGGGCGCTTCCGGGTTCGGGGTGACGTGGTTGAGGTCTTTCCAGCCAGCCGTGACCAACACGCCTTCAGAATTGAATTTTTTGGAGATGAGATCGACCGTATCCGTGAGATTGATGCTCTAACAGGTCATCATTTAGGTGAAGTGGATCATCTGGCAATTTTCCCAGCGACCCACTTTATGACCAATGAAGAACACATGGAAGTGGCTATCAGTAAAATTCAAGCTGAGCTTGAAGACCAGCTGCAGCTCTTTGAATCCGAAGGCAAGCTTCTGGAAGCTCAGCGTCTCAAACAGCGGACAGACTATGATATTGAGATGCTGCGTGAGATGGGTTACACCAATGGTGTCGAAAACTATTCTCGTCACATGGATGGGCGCAGTGAAGGGGAGCCACCTTATACCTTGCTGGATTTCTTTCCGGAAGATTTCCTCATCATGATTGATGAGAGCCACATGACTATGGGACAGATCAAGGGAATGTACAATGGTGACCGCTCCCGCAAGGAGATGCTGGTTAATTATGGTTTCCGACTGCCTAGTGCATTGGACAATCGTCCCTTACGTCGTGAGGAGTTTGAAAGCCATGTCCACCAGATTGTCTACGTGTCTGCCACTCCAGGTGACTATGAGATGGAGCAGACTGACACAGTAATTGAGCAGATTATTCGTCCGACCGGCTTGCTTGATCCAGAAGTCGAAGTGCGTCCTACTATGGGGCAGATGGATGATTTGTTAGGTGAAATCAATGACCGTGTCGAAAAGGGCGAGCGCACTTTCATCACAACTCTCACAAAGAAAATGGCAGAGGACTTGACCGACTATCTTAAAGAGATGGGAATTAAGGTTAAGTATATGCACAGCGACATTAAGACTCTGGAGCGAACGGAGATTATTCGTGATTTGCGCCTAGGAGTCTTTGATGTGCTCATTGGGATCAATCTCCTGCGTGAAGGAATCGATGTGCCTGAGGTCAGTTTGATTGCTATTTTGGACGCTGACAAGGAAGGCTTCTTGCGCAATGAACGCGGCCTCATCCAGACCATCGGTCGTGCTGCCCGTAATAGCCAGGGTCATGTTATCATGTATGCCGATACGGTGACAGAGTCTATGCAAAAAGCAATGGATGAAACCGCCCGTCGCCGACAAATTCAAATGGCCTACAATGAAGAGCACGGTATTGTTCCGCAAACGATCAAAAAGGAAATTAGGGACCTTATTGCTATTACTAAGACCAATGAAGAAACACAAGTAGCAGATGAGATGGATGTATCGACCATGTCCAAGAAAGAACGTCAAGAGGCCATCAAGAAGCTCCAAAAAGAGATGCAAGAAGCTGCTGAGCTGCTTGACTTTGAACTGGCCGCTCAGATTCGTGATATGGTATTAGAGCTGAAGGCCATGGATTAGGAGAGATGATTGATGCCAACAAAAACAATCAATAAAAGGATCAAATGGTTTTATATTATCGGATTTGGACTGTTGAGCATTTTTCTTATGGTGAGTTTCGTGTTAAATGGTCTAGGTATGACATGGAAACCAGATATTTGGTTGGTTTGGTTGCTCTTTGCACTATTATTTTTGGGGATGTTCACATTCCTATATAGAAAAGTGACATTGCATGCTTACCATGCCCTTTTAGTGCCCATTATGCTAGTCTTTCTATATTTCATCTTTTTATTGATTACATTTAAGGGTATTGGACCGTTTGAGCTATTATCTCGTGAAGAGGGAAACTATATTGTGGTGGAAAAAGGGTTTGGATTTGGTTCCTACGATGTTTATCACGAAAAAGTAAATTGTTATCTCATGAAAACTAAAGTGGAAAAGATCACCTATTCGGACTAAAAAATCTAGGTATTGGAAAACACGCAAAAGAAAGCTGAGCTGCTTGACTTTGAACTGACCGCTCAGATTCGTGATATGGTATTAGAGCTGAAGGCCATGGATTAAGGTAAGGAGATTGTCTGCTTTCCTATTGTCTATCTTTAAAAAGTAAAAAAACAGGGCTAATGCATAAGGCTAGCTCTGTTTTTTCTGGCAAATAAAACCGATATAAGATGGGGTATCTTTGACCGTAATTTCGGAAAAGCCCTGTTGGTTTAGTAGAGCAACAAAATCGTTTGGATCACTGTATGCGGGTAAATGATAATTGATTTTGTCCTTTTCGCTGCTGATAAGGAGTTGCCCGTCTTTTCTTAAAACACGTGCGCATTCTGCCAGACCTTCGGCGAGTTCATCCCAATAGATGTGGGGTTGTGTTGCCACAATGAGATCAAAACTTTGATCTGAAAAAGGGAGTTGAGCGACATCGGCTAGGCTGAGGTGGACCTGTCCATTTTGGATGAGTCGCCGATTCAGTTTGCTCGCTTGTTTATAGGCTTCATTAGACACATCAATACCATAAATATCGGCCTCTTTAGCTATCGATGCAAGGGTCTTGATATTACTCCCACCGCCAAAGCCAATATCAAGGATTCTAGGGCTTTGTGGTATAGTCGTTAAGCTCAGTGTCCAAAGACTCAGCTTTTGAAAGTAAGTTGACCAGATTTTAGTAAGGAGCCGACCGACCAGACCACTCGGCTGTTTCGACTGCCTAATCAAATAGGTGATAAGATAATTCATATTACTATTATATACTAAAATAATACCTCTTTCGCTAATTCAATGTAGCCAACATGTTAAATAATGAGAAAGATAGTTATCCAACTCAGCATTTTTGCATAATCTATGTGTTATAATAAAGCCTAAATAGATCACTGTGATGGAAAGGAAGCACTCTACCATACCTCGTGCGTCTCAAGTTATTTTAACCAATATGTGTCTGATTGAAGATGAGCATGACAATATTGTTATGCAAATTCGTGATCCCAAGCGTTATGCTTGGTCAGGAGCAGCATTACCGGGCGGCCATATTGAAACAGGGGAATCGCTGAATGACGCTGTCATTCGGGAAGTTTTAGAAGAAACTGGGCTCACTATCCATCGACCAAAACTAGTAGGAATGAAGGATTGGCACACAGATGAAGGAATGCGCTATCTCGTCTTTTTGTATAAAGCGCGTGGCTATGAAGGGGAGCTCAGATCCTCCCAAGAAGGAGAGGTCCTTTGGGTTAATCGAAAGGACCTCACTCGATTGACCTTAGCCTATGATATGCTAGAGCTCCTTCGAGTATTTGATGACGAAGAACTTTCTGAGTATTTTTACGACGAGAAAGTCAATGGTGAGTGGAAGGGTAAGTTCTTTTACTAAGGGATGAAAACTTGACAGGTGTATTTTTATAAGCTAAAATAGTATAAAAATAAAGGATAGGCCAGCTAAACAGCTTAATGGTGGATAACAATGTCTTTAAGAAAAAATTTTATAGTGCTAGTCGCTCTTGCCGTTTTACTGATCCTGGGTGCCTACGGTGTCTTTAATGGGTCTGATAAGAAAGCCGATAACTCTTTGAAGGATGTTCAATCTCGAGGGACCCTCATTATAGCAACTAGCCCAGATTTTGCTCCCTTTGAATACAAACAGCTGGTGGATGGTAAGGATCAAATTGCTGGTATCGATGTTGAAATTTCCAAAGAAATTGCTAAAGAACTTGGTGTTAAGCCCCATTTTCTCGGGGTCTCTTTCTCAAATGTACTGGGTAGTGTTGCTATCGGCAAAGCGGATTACGGCATTTCAGGTATTTCAATTACAGAAGATCGTAAAGACTCGTTTGAGTTTACAGAACCTTATTTTGAATCCAAAAATGTAGTAGTGGTTAGAAAAGCTGATCTTGGAAAATATACATCTGTAGATTCATTTGATGGGGTATCTGTTTCAGCCCAAAAAGGAACCATTCAAGAGGGTGTCCTTCAAGACCAGATCCCAAAAGCCTCTGCGGTATCATTGACACAAAATAGTGAAGGAATCAATGAGCTTGAGCATGGTCAGATCGAAGGGATCGTTATGGAGAACGCTATCGCAGAAGGATACGTTGCTAAGCACCCCGATTTAGTTGTTGCTAATATCACCTTGAAAAAAGTAGATGGCAGCTCTTATGCCATTGCGCTACCAAAGGGGTCTATTGCCTTACGTGATCGCATCAACACCATTATTACAAAATTGAAAAAAGACGGTAAGATTGATTACTTTGTCCAAAAAGTGAATGAAGAATCAGAAAAATAACCGTCGGAGAGCTGAAAAAAGAAGCCCCAATCAACTACTAAGATCTCCTAGCAATTAGGTCTAGCTTTCGCCCCCTACCATTTTGAAATTATCGAACAATACTAACGAGACTGGACTTTTGTCACAATTCTTTTCCCGCGTTGTAAAATGAAGTGCAACACAAAAGACATGTTCGTCTGATATACTAGAATCCTCCAACTCAGTATAGAAAGCAGATGAACATGTCCACTAATTATTCTACCAAAAAGTCGCGTTAT